>JAJFMR010000033.1 GCA_020696915.1 Rhizobiaceae bacterium
ATCACGGCAGCCGCGCCTGGAGCCGTGAACCCGGCCGATTACGACCTTGTAGGTCTCGCGATGCAGGAGCCGCAATACGGCTCGTCTGGTGTGCGCGAATTGATGGGCGCCATCGCCAAGGCGAGGGTGCCGTGCATGTCGATCATGAATATGCCGCCGCTGACCTACCTCAAGCGTATCCCCGCCCTTGACACCGACGCCCTTGAGTTCGCGTACACGGATCCCGGCGTGTGGCGGAGCTTCGACCCTGCTTTCATGACCCTGTGCAGTCCAGACCCGCAAGCCTTCCGGCCACCCGACAAGCCCCTCAACGTTCTGCAAGTGACGCTGCCAACCAACTTCAAGGTGGCGCGCTTCGAACTCGACGAGCACACCCGGGTGCTGCGCGACATGCAGGCCAGCATCGAGGCGATCCGCTGGGAGACAGGGGGCGAGAAGATCGAGCTGCCGGTCAAGCTCAAGGTGCACGACAGCGTGTTCGTTCCGCTCGCCAAATGGGCCATGCTGCTCACCGGAAACTATCGCTGCATCACCAAGGACGGGCCGCGCTCGATCCAGGAGGCGGTGCACACGAATCCGAAGGAATCGCGCGCAGTTTACGACTGGGTCTGCGAACTCTGCATCAGGCTCGGCGCTGCGCCGGAAGATCTGGTGGTTTTCGAGAAATATGCCGCCGCGGCGCAGGGGCTCGTGCGTCCGTCGTCGGCCGCCCGTGCCCTGTTCGGCGGCGCGCCGAACATCGAACGCGTTGACCGCCTGGTGCTGGCTATTGCGGCGCAAGTCGGTCTGCGCAACCCGGTCGTCGAAGAGATCGTCTCCCTTGTGGACGCGCAATTGGAGAAGAACCGGAGAGCCACCTCCTGAGCTTTCTGGCAGGGAGCCGTAGCAGACCGGTGGGATCCAGGCCATGCGCCCGCATGCGCCGATCGTCGAGCTACTCCTGCCGCGACCACAGGGACCTCGCCGGAACTCTTCGCGTAAGCAAATTGTGCGCGGGCAAGGAGCCCTTCAGGACGGCGACAGGCCGAAGGCACCTGCACCTGGTGACGGACGCGTCCGAGACCAGTTGTTGCCGGGCTGTGTTGGCTCGCAATCACTTTATATTTCCATTCCCTCGGTAATCCGGCGCCCGATTTCCATGAGGCCTCCGAAATGCATGGTTTCCGACCGAAATCGCGCAAATCCGTTGGTCAATCTGGTAACGCGGCTCGGCCGCGCGGTATAAGCGAAGGGTTGGCCCTGCTTTTTCGGCAGAATCATCTCTGCTATCAGCGTCTTGACATCAACACGTTCTTGGGGCGGGCATGCAGTTCATTGATCTTGGCGCGCAGCGCGAGCGCCTCGGCGACCGCCTGAAAACAGCGATCGACCGCGTCGTCAAAGGCGGGCGCTATATTCTGGGACCGGAGGTCACCGAGTTCGAGGAAAAGCTCGCCGCCTATGTCGGGGTCAGGCATTGCGTGGCCTGCGCCAACGGCACCGACGCGCTGCTGCTGCCGCTTTATGCCACAGGCATCGGACCGGGCGACGCCGTCTTCGTGCCGAGCTTCACCTTTGCGGCGACGGCTGAAGTCGTGGCGCTCGCCAAGGCGGAGCCGGTGTTCGTCGATGTCGACCCGCACACCTACAATATCGATCCGGAAAGCCTGCAGGCGGCGATCGCCGCAGTCAGGGCGGAAGGACGCCTGCGGCCGAGGGCCGTCATTCCGGTCGACCTGTTCGGACTTGCGGCGGACTATCCCGCGATCTCCGGGATTGCCGAGCACGAAGCTCTGCTGGTGATCGAGGACGCCGCGCAGTCGATCGGCGGATCGCGCGGCGGCAGCATGTGCGGGTCGTTTGGCACGGTCGGCGCCACCAGCTTTTATCCCGCCAAGCCGCTCGGCTGCTATGGCGACGGCGGCGCCATGTTCACCAATGACGGCGACTTCGCCGAAAAGCTCCGCTCCTTCGCGTTTCATGGCAAGGGCGAGACGCAATACGACAATGTCCATGTCGGCCTCAACTCGCGGCTCGACACTCTGCAGGCGGCGATTCTGATCGAAAAGCTCGCAATCCTCGAAGAGGAGATGCAGGCCCGACAGAAGGTTGCCCGGCGTTACGCCGAGGGCTTGAGCGGCGTCGTCAAAGTGGCGCAGGTCCCCGAAGGCAACCGGTCGGCCTTTGCGCAGTTCGCCATCGAGACGGCGGGCCGCGACATGCTCAAGGCGTTTCTCCAGGAGCGAGGCATTCCATCGGTCATCTATTACGTAAAGCCGCTGCACCAGCAGCCGGCTTACCGGCATTTCCCAAGGACACCTTCCGGCCTGCCGGTCTCCGAGGGGTTGCCGGAGCGGATCCTGTGTCTGCCGATGCATCCTTATCTGACCGAAGCCGACCAGGATCTGATCATCGCCGCCATCGCCGATTTCCACGCGAGCAATCCGGCGCGGCTCGCTGCGGAATAAGGGCGAGCGCCCGACTTCCCTCCGGCAATGACCGTAAGCCCCGCCTTACGCTTCTCGCCGGGCCGGCTTGAGTCGAACGGCCTTGCCGCCAACTTCATCGGGACCTCGTACACTGCGCGCTTGAACACTTCGGCTCTTCGCCCCAGCAGGAATCGGGTGGCGGCCCCGTCGGTGTCGCCGCTAGACCGCCTGACGCAATAAGTCAGGAGAGCCATCATGGAACTGAAGGACAAGTCGATCGTCGTCACTGGGGCGAGCAGCGGAATAGGCGCGGCGGCCGCTCTGCTTTTCGCGGCCGAAGGGGCGAATGTAGTCCTTGCCGCGCGCCGACCGGCAGAGCTCGAAGCCGTCGCAGGAACAATCAACCGCGGCAATGGGAGAGCCGTGTTTCTGGCCGGCGACGTAACGGATGAGGGCTATGCCTGTGCTCTCGTCGATCTCGCCGTGCAAGAGTTCGGCGGTCTGGACGGGGCGTTCAACAATGCCGGCATCGTCGGAGAATTGGAACCGGTCCCAGACATGGGAACCGGCAATTGGAACGAGGTCATCTCCGTCAACCTGACGAGCGCCTTCCTTGCGGCCCGGGCGCAGATACCGGTCATGAAGAAGCAAGGGCAGGGCTCGATCGTCTTCACGTCATCCTTCGTCGGCTTCAGCAATGGCGGAATGCCGGGAATGGGAGCCTATGCGGCGTCCAAGGCCGGGTTGATCGGCCTTGTGCAGTCGCTGGCATCCGACCACGCCGCAGACGGCATCCGCGTCAACGCGCTGTTGCCGGGAGGCACGATCACGCCGGCCGGAGGGGAAGGCAATGCGGCCGTTCTGGACTTCGTGGCAAACCTGCATCCCATGAAGCGGATGGCGTCCGCCAGAGAAATCGCGCAGGCGGCCGTTTTTCTCCTTTCCGACCGGTCGAGCTTCATGACCGGCAGTCCGATGATTGCTGACGGCGGCATGTCCGTTCGGCTCGCCTGACGGCTGCACGGACCCATCATGACGTGTGAACGTGCAGCGAGCCGGGGCGGAGCTGCCCGCCGCCAACGCCGGCCGCGCGACCGGAGAGCCGGTGAACGTAAGGCGTTCCTTACGCTTCCCCCGCATTGGCGGAGGCCGCCAGCCTGGCTGCCAGGCTGATGGCGTTTTCGAAGGCGCCGGTGTCGGCGACGCCTTTGCCGACGATGTCGAAGGCAGTGCCGTGGGCCGGCGTGGTGAAGACGGTGTCGAGGCCGGCGGTGACAGTGACGCCGCGGTTGAAGCCGCGCATCTTGGTCGCGATCTGGCCCTGGTCGTGATACATCGACAGCACGCCGTCATAGTCGCCGGCGAAGGCCTTCAGATAGACTGTATCCGACGGGAACGGACCCTCGCAGCAATAGCCTTGCGCGGCCATGGCGGCGACGGCGGGACGGATGATCTCGATCTCCTCCGTCCCGAACAGGCCGCCTTCGCCGCCATGCGGGTTGAGCGCGGCGACGGCGAGCCGCGGCGCGGAAATGCCCGCCTTGCGCATCATGGCGGTGGCAAGCACGATTGCCGCCTCGATGGCCGGCCTGGCGATCTGATCCAGCGCCTGGCGCAGCGACACGTGCGAGGTGACGCGCGACATCCACTGATCGTCGAGCACGTTCATCTCGCTGAAGTAGGAGCGATGGCCTAGCAGATGGGCGAACATCTTGTGCTCGTCCGGGAATTTCCAGCCGCCGTCATACATCGCGCGCTTGTTGAGCGGCGCGAATGTCACGGCGTCGACCTCGCCGGCTTTTGCGAAATCAATCGCCTTCGATAGCGTTTCGCCGGTCAGATGTCCCGACTGCGCGCTTGCGACGCCGGGCGCGCAGTGCGCCGGATCGGTGTTGGCGAGATCGACGAGCGGGATCGCCCCATCCGACCAGTCCACCGCGGCGGGAGTGGCATAGCGGCGATAGTCGAGCGACACCCCGGCCTGACGCTGGCCCAGATCGAGAACCCGCGCGTCGCCAATCACGACGATCCGGGCCGTCGCCGCCATGCGGCGGTCGTGAAGGATGCGGGCCGTCTGCTCCGGACCGATCCCGGTGCAATCGCCGGGCGTCAGCGCAATGATCGGCAGGCTCGTCATGATCCTCGGCTTTTATTCAGCGGCTGCTGGTGCGGCGAGCAGCGCTTCGGCGACCGCCTTGCCGCAGGTGGTTGTGTCGGCGCTGCCACCGAGGTCGGCGGTGCGGGCCGACGGATCGGCGAGCACCGTCTCGATCGCCGAGACGATCGCGGTGGCCGCCTGGCGGTGGCCGAGATGATCGAGCATCATCGCGCCGGCCCAGATCTGGCCTACCGGATTGGCGACGCCCCGGCCGGCAATGTCGGGCGCGGAGCCGTGGACCGGCTCGAAGAGCGAAGGAAACTTCCGTTCGGGGTTGATGTTGCCGGACGGCGCAATGCCGATCGTCCCCGTGCAGGCCGGGCCGAGATCGGACAGGATGTCGCCGAAGAGATTGGAGGCGACGACGACGTCGAAGCGGTCGGGATTCAGCACGAAATGCGCGCAGAGAATGTCGATGTGGTACTTGTCCCAGCGAATGCCGGGATAGGATTTCGCCATCTCCTCGACCCGCTCGTCCCAGTAGGGCATGGTGATCGAAATGCCGTTCGATTTGGTCGCCGACGTCAGGTGCTTGCTTGCGCGGCTTTCGGCCAGCTCGAAGGCATAGCGAAGGATGCGGTCGACGCCGGTGCGGCTCATCACCGTCTCCTGAACGACGATCTCGCGATCGGTGTCCGGAAACATCCTGCCGCCGATCGAGGAGTACTCGCCTTCGGTGTTTTCGCGCACGACGAGGAAGTCGATGTCGCCGGGCCGCCGGCCGGCCAGCGGCGACGGTACGCCTTGCATCAGGCGCACCGGGCGGAGATTGACGTATTGGTCGAACTCTCGCCGGAACTGCAGCAGCGAGCCCCACAGAGACACGTGGTCGGGCACCGTTGCCGGCCAGCCGACCGCGCCGAAGAAGATCGCGTCGTGGCCGCCGATTTCGGCCTTCCAGTCCTCCGGCATCATGCGGCCGTGCTTCGCATAATAGTCGCAGGAGGCGAATTCGAATTCGTCGAAATGCAGGTCGACACCGAATTTTCGGGCCGCTGCGTCGAGCACGCGTATGCCTTCGGGCAGGACTTCCCTGCCGATGCCGTCGCCCGGGATGGCTGCGATCCTGTAGCCTGGCATTCGAAGCATACCTCTCGATTTTCGTACGGTCCGCCAGTTCGGATGCGCAATTCCGGAACGGTTGTCAATTATAGACTGTTGACAATTCTGCGGCACGTGCCGAGCCTTCGGGGCCGTATGGAGGAAATCAATGCCGCAGGTGAACCGCATGCAAATGCCGCCGCTGCCCGAACGGCAGGACGGCCTCATGAACGGCTTCCGCTACGAGCGCGTGAGAACGGCGGGCGCCGAGATACACGTGGCGGTCGCCGGCAAGGGGCCGCCGCTCCTGCTGCTGCACGGCAATCCCCTCACCCATGTGAGCTGGCACAGGATCGCGCCGACCCTGGCCGAGAACTTCACGGTCGTCGCGCCCGACCTGCGCGGCTACGGCGACAGTTCCAGGCCCGACGGCGGCGAGGATCATTCCGCCTATTCGTTCCGCGCCATGGGCGAGGACAATTTCGAGGTGATGACGCATCTCGGCTTCGACCGCTTTCAGGTCGCCGGCCATGATCGCGGCGCCCGGGTGGCATTCCGGATGGCGCTGGACGTTCCCCCGCGGATCGAACGCATGGCGGCGCTCGACATCGTCCCGACATACGATCTGCTCTCGAACATCACGCTCGGCTGGGCGCTGGAGAGCTATCACTGGTTCTTCATGGCGCAGAAGGCGCCGTTCCCTGAAACACTGATCGGCGCCGACCTCGACCATTACATACATTACAAGCTGAACAAAAAGGACATCGGCCTGTCGATCTTCGCGCCAGAGGCGTTCGCGGAGTATGTCCGCTGCACCACGCCGGAGCAGATCCATGCGGTCTGCGAGGACTATCGGGCGACCGTCACCGTGGACTACGAGCTCGACAAGTCGGATTTCGAGAAAGGCCGGAAGATTGCCTGCCCGGTGCTCGCGCTCTGGGGGTCGAACAGCCATGTCGGCCGGCATTTCAGGCCGCTCGAGACCTGGAGCCGATGGGCGGACGACCTCAACGGCCGTCCGGTGCCGACCGGCCACTATCCCGCCGAGGAGAGACCGGACCTCATCTATGAGGAACTCTGGACTTTCTTCAGCGGAGCGGAAGCCGAGGCTGGCCAGGCCTGACCGGCCTCCTGCTGCACCGGCCGCCGGCCAGGAGGTCAGGCAGCGGCGTGCGACCGGCCGGCTTCGATCGCCGCGACGATGCCGCGCGTCATGTCCGCGGTGCCGCCGGTCCCCCTGATGTCTTGTGTGCGGGTGGCTGGGTCGGCAAGTGCGGCGACGATCGCCTGTTGCATGAGAGAGGCCGTATCGACCGCCTTTGCGATGCCGCGGTCATGTCCTAGCCACTCGATCATCATGCGCGTGGATTCGATCATTGCGAACGGATTGGCGATGCCCTTGCCGGCAATGTCGGGAGCCGAGCCGTGGGTCGCCTGCGCCATGGCAAGCGCCCCCTCGCCGATGCACAGGCCCGGCGCCATGCCGAGCCCTCCGACCAGGCCGGCCGCCTCGTCGCTCAATATGTCCCCGAACATGTTGGTGGTGACAACCACGTCGAAGCTTTGAGGATCGCGAATGAGCCGCATGGCCATGGTGTCGACGATCACCTCGTCGACCGTCACGTCGGGGAATTCCTTCGCGACCCGATGGCACTCCTCGACGAACATGCCGCAGCCGAGCTTGAAAACGGTGTTCTTGTGAACGACGGTCAGCCGCTTCCTGCGCTGCCTGGCGATTTCGAAAGCGGCACGGGCGACCCGCGACGAACCCGCCCGCGTGATGACGCGGACGGAAATCGTGACGTCCTCCGTCGGCCGGAACTCGCCGGAGCCGGCGACGACGTTGCGGTCCGGCTGAAAGCCTTCATTGTTCTCGCGCACGATCACCAGGTCGACACCGTCATGGATGGCGCCGAGCCCCGGATAGGAGCGCGTCGGCCGGATGTTTGCAAAAAGCCCGAAGTGCTTGCGCATGATCGGATGCGGATTGATGGCGCCGGCAACCTTCGGATAGGCCTGATGGCCGATCGGACCGAGGATGAAGCCGTCCATGCCGGACAGCGCCTCCATCGTACCCTCGGGCAATGTCGAGCCATGCGTGTCGAGCGCCGAGCGGCCGATTGGCATCGGCCGCCAGTCGATCTCGAGGCCGGTTCTGGCGGCCGCCGCGCGGGTGACCTCGACCGCCGCCGGAACGATCTCGTGACCGATATCGTCGCCGTTCAGAATACCGAGAACGAGTTTGCCGTCCATGAGCGGTCCTCTTGTGTGAAGCGTCAGGAAGCCGCGGCTGCCCTGGCAATCGCCGCGACGTCCGGCGACGTTTCGATTGCCCACCCCATGTCGAGAAGGCTCCCGGCCGCCGCTTCGCCGATGACGGGGACCGACTGGTTCGTGAACTTCTTGCCGATCGCATTGTCCGAGAGAGGCCGCTCCAGGCTGCCTATGGCATGGGGGACGTGAAGCTCGATGCGCTCGCCATCCTCGAACGTGACGGCGATGTGGACGGCGTCTTCCGGGACGCCGGCGTCGCTCGTCGCATCGACCCTGTCGCGCAACGCCATGATCGCCGGGTCGCGGACGGCCTCGTCGGTGAATGCGGTGGGCGAGCCGTCGCCGCGCAGCAGCGCCGTCGCGGCGGCGTGGAAGACGCTGAACTTCCCCTCGAGACCCGTATTGGGCCGCCTCTTGCCGGTGAGCTCGAGCACCAGCGGATGCGTGCGCAGTCCTACCGAGGCAATGGCGGCGACCTTGCCGCCCAGCCGTTCCCGCAATTGCTGGCAGCCGTCGATCGTCGGATGGATGACGATGCCGCAGGCATAGGGCTTGTAGGTGTTGAGGCCGGCCTCCCAATCGCTGCCGAGCCCATCCAGGATCTCGGAATAATCCTGTTTGGTGGAGAGCACGTTGGCAAAGCCGCGCGGTGCTTCGATGGCGCGCTCGGAACTGTCGAAGTTCGCCTTTGCGAGGAATGCCGCCATTGCGCCATTCTGCGCGGCGCGGCCCGGATGGAAGCTCTTGGTCATCGTGCCGAACATGTCCCGCAGGCCAGAGGCCTGGGTGGCCGCCAGGCCGATCGCCCACATCATCTGCTGCCGCGAGAGCCCGAGGAGCTTGCCCGTCGCCGCCGCGGCGCCGAAGACGCCTGCCGTGCCGGTGATGTGCCAGCCGCGATCGTAGTGGTCGGGATAGACGGCGTTGCCAATCCGGCACTCGACCTCGATGCCGACGACGAGCGCAGTCAGGAAGTCACGCCCGCTGACCGCGCGGCTTTCCGATACGGCAAGGATCGCCGAGGCGACCGGACCGGCCGGATGGATGATCGTCTTCAGATGGGTGTCATCATAGTCGAGCACATGCGAAGAAATGCCGTTGATGAGCGCCGCATGGAGTTCGTCGAGACGGTCGTCGCGGCCGATCACCTGGGCGCGCTCGGGACCGGAGAACATGCGCACCGCGTCGAGCGCCCGGTCGACGGTTTCGTGTGAAGCGCCGCCGACCGCGCAGCCGAGCCAGTTCACGAACGTCCGGACACCTTCCCGGCGGACCTCGGCGGGGATGTCGCCCGCGTCGAGGCCCACGACCCAGCCGGCCAGTTGCCTGGTGATTTCGAGATCCTTCATCGTGCGATGCCTTCTATAGGGCGGCGAACCGCCTGGTTAGCTCGAAACGCCGCCGATCCGGCGCGACAGGCGTTCGAAGGCCTTGAGTGCGAAAAGCACCGTCGTCACCACGACTGCGATGCGCATGATCTGGAACGCCGTCACGGTCGCCGCGTCGAGATGCATGGCGGTCGCCGTCAGCGCCATCTCGGTTATTCCGGCCGGAGCGACGGCCAGCAGGCTGGTGGCGAAGGAAAGCCCGGTCGCCATCGACAGGAGCCAGGCGACGGCCGCCGCCGCCGCGACGAGGAAAGCCGTCGTGGCGATGGCCGACGCCGTTATGCGCGGCAATCTCCCCACGAGATCCCGCCTGATCCTGCAGCCGAGCCAGATGCCGATGACGATTTGCGCTGCGACGAGCAAAGCAGCCGGCACGGCAAACGGCCCGAAACCTGCTCCGGCAACCAGCGCTCCGAGCGCCGTCGGAACGAGCAGCCAGCGGTTCGGCACTTGCAGCGGCCGCGCCAGAAGCGATGCAACGCCGCCGAGCCCGAGCAGCACCGCGATCGGCAAGACCTGGTTTTCCAGGGCGACCGGCACGTTTTCGATCGCGCCGGGCGCGCCGAAGAGCGTCACCAGGAATGGCACCGTGGTGACGATCCCCACCAAGCGGACGAGGTGCACCACCGATACCGTGTCGCGGTCGCCGCCTTGCTGCTCTGCCACGACGGCCATTTCCGCAACGCCGGCGGCCGCCGTCGCGAGAAAGGCGGTTTTCCGATCTGTCCCGCCAAGCCTCTCCAGCAGGACAGCGGCAAGAGTGGTGGCGACCATGGTGGCGACGGTCGCCATGACCATGAGCGGCAGGAGCTTTCCCGTTGCCATCATCACCGCGGGAACGAAGCGCAGCCCGATTGCCAACCCGACAACCAGTTGGGCTAGCTCGCGGCTCCATGGGGCTACGGCGAGCGGCACACCGGCCATTGCGGCTGTCCCGCAGGCCAGCAACGGGCCGAGCAGATAGGGCAGCGGCAGCCCCATTCCCCGCGCCGCGGCCGCGCCTCCAATCCCGATGAGAAGCGCCAGCGCGATCCGAACGGCGGAACGGGCGAGGAAAGATTCGCCCTCGCCGCGCACCGACTCGGTTTCCGGATCAGCCATCGTTGCCGAGCCGCCCGCTTTCAGACGGAGATCAGGCGGCTGGACAGGTCGTCGAGCGAAGCCAGGCGCTCGAGGCCGCGCACCAGCTCCACGATCTCTTCCGCCCTGCCGCGCCCCATTCCGGCGAACTCGGCGTTCTCGCGGAACTTGCCGGCCACTTCGTCATAGCTCATGGGAAATGCCGGGCTGCCCTTGCCGAAGTCGGCCCGTCCGGAAACGGTCCGGCCGTCGTTCAGCTCGATGTCGATGTAGGTCGTCATCAGATGGTAGCCCGCGGCCTCGGCGCGGTCGTCGATCACGAAATCCACCTTCTCGACCATCGCCTTGACGTCCTCCCGCTCGACGGCCGCGTCGGTGAACTCGTTCAGTCCGGCCCGACCCTCCAGCAGCAGGATCGCCATGCAGAACTCCATCGAGAACTTGGCCTGCAGCTCGTCCTTCGGCCGGTGATGGATGAGTGCGTTCGGCATGTTGGAATTGGTGCCGACGCGCACGTGTTTCACGTCCTTCGCGCTTATCCCGTGCTCCCTGATCAGCCGCAGCATTTCGGTCATGCCGGGATGGGTGAGCGAGCCCGAGGGATGCGGCTTGATCGAGACGCCAGGGCTGGCAAATGTCCATGGGCTGCCGAGCTTGCCGAAGATCGCGCTCTGGTCGTAGCCGCCGCCGGCAGCTGAGAAGAAACCGCGTGGCGCCTCGAGAATGCGAGCTGCCGCGGTCCAGCCGTAGGAGGCGAACTGCGCGGCGGCGACGCCGCTCTCCGAGGATCGGCCGGCATGGAAGGGCTTGGTCATGGTGCCGAAATTCTCTCGCAGGCCCGCCGACTGGCTGCCGGCGATCGACAGGGCGCGCCGGGTGGCGGCAACGTCGAGGCCCATCAGCTTGGCACTCGCGGCGGCGGCCGCGAAGGTGCCGCAGGTCGCCGTCGTGTGGAAGCCGGCCTGGTAGTGACGCGGCGCGATGGCCTCGGCGATCTTGCACTCGACCTCGACGCCCAGATGGTAGGCGAGCATGAAGTCGAGGCCGGACGCGCCGACCGATTCCGATACTGCCAACGCCGCCGGCAGGGCGGGCGCCGTCGGGTGCGTCAGGAGACCGTAGACCCGGTCCCTGGCGACGGCGAGCTGCGTATCGTCATAGTCGTCGGCATGGATGCCGACGCCATTGGCGAAGGCGGCGAAACGCGGGGCGACCTTGCGCCCGCCGCCGATCACCGTTGCCGATCCTTGCCCAAGGCCGAGCTCATCGAGATGCCGCCGCACCAGTTCTCCGCTCTTCGCCACCGAGCCGGAGAGCGCCAGTCCGAGGCCGTCCAGGATCGACTTCTTGCCAAGGTCGACCACTTCGGCCGAAAGGTCTTCGGCTCTGGTTTCATTGATGAATTCTGCGACGTATCTCGTCAGTTCGACGTCGACGGCGGTGCGTTCGTTCATTCCTGATCCTCTTCGTCCACCGGATCGACACGGCAGCAAAATGCGGCCAAACCCATGCAGCGTAGACTGTTAATTGTCAACAGTTTTGCACTGGTGGCGGCCCTGCCGGCAGGTGATCAGGAGCGGGCGCCCGGCGATCCGCCGGCGCGTTTGCGCGTAGTTTTCGCAGAGGCAGCCGACGCGCCGGGCTGGGTCGCCTTTCGGGTACGCTCTATCCCGTTCAGGATATGAGTACGCGCTGCGGTGAAGGTGCGGATGGGATCACGGGCTTCGATGGCGTCGACGATGGCGCGATGCTCGGTATTGGAGACGTGCAGGACGTCGGGGCTGGCCAGCGCGCGGTAGCGCTGGATGTGAAGCTCGCGCACGAAGCTCTGGTAAATAAGCGCGAGGCGCTTGTTGCCGGCCATTCGGCCGATCTGCCGGTGGAATTCGAGGTTCACGGGATAGTAGACGTGAACGTCGCCGAGTTCGACGATCTCGTCCATCCGCTGCAGGAGATCCCTCAGAATCGCGACCTCAGCGTCCGTGGCGCGCTCCGCCAGCATCATCGCCATGCAGCCGAAGATTCCGGCGCGCGCAGCGGACAAATCCAGGGCTTCGTCATTCGACAGCGCGCGAATGAAGAAACCGCGGTTGGGGATGGTCTCGATCAGCCCGATTGCCGACAGTGCGCTGCAAGCCTCGCGAATGGGGCCGCGGCTGACGCCAAGGCGCTGCGACAGGGCGTTCTCGTTCACCCGTTCGTTCGGCTTCAACTCGCCATCGATGATCATCCGCTCGATTTCGGCCTGCACGACATTGGCAAGCGAGCGGGTGCGAAGAAAGTCGATCGCGGAAAGGTTCTGCGGCTGGTCAGACTGGTCGGACATAGCGGGGCCATCGTGTGGTTCCGGCACAAAAGGGAACAAGGCGGCTCATCCACATCATCGTCCTTACGGCGCGAAGCCTAGCAGTAACGGTGCCGATTCGCGACCGGCCGCCGGCCGAGCGATGCTCGCGGCGATGCCGGCGGGGGCGACCCGGTTCAGCCACGGGCGTTCATCTGCGAACCGCCCAGGACCGGAACCCGGTTGGCGACGAAGACGACCGCGAACGACGCCGCCAGAAGGATCACGCCAAGCACGCAGATCGCCCCGAGATCGCCGCTCTCGTTCAGGTCGTAGATGATGACAGAGACCAGTTTGGTGTTGGCGGTCGTGAGCAGGATCGTCGCGGAGAGTTCGCGGATGGTGCCGACGAAGACGAAGCACCAGGCGGCGACGACACTGGTCCGGAGGAGCGGCGCGGTAATGTCCCAAAGCGTCCGCAGCCTGGACGCGCCCATGATCCGGCCTGCCTCCTCCAGTTCAGGGTGGACCCCGGCGAAAGCCGACGACATCTGCTGGTAGCCGGCGGGCAATTCGATGGTCATGAAGGCGATGAGCAGGATCCAGAGAGTGCCGTAGAGCTGGAAAGTCGGGTTTGCGTAGCTCAGAAACAGCCCGACGCCGAGCACGATGCCGGGGATGGCCACCGGCGCTGTGGCCAGGAAGCCGAGGAAGCCGGACCCCTGAACCGAGCGCCGGATGACGAGATAGGAGACGACCAGCGCAATTCCGGTCACGATCGTCGCCGACAGGAACCCCAGGATGAAGGTGTTGCGGAGCGCCATCTGGGTGGCGGAGAATTCGAAGAGAACGAACCGCCAATGGCGGAGCGTGAGCGTCTCGAGATTGACGGGATCGCCGACCGTTCCGGTGAATGCGGTCTTCAGGATGGCGGCATAGGGAAAGAAAATCGTCAGGCAGAGGATGAACAGCGCAAAGGCGACCGCTATCCCCTTCCACGGGCCGAGCAGCGTGATCCTCGGGGTGCCGCTCTTCCCGCCGAGCACGGTGTAGCCCTTGCGGCCGAGGATGCTTTTCTGGGCGCGCAGCAGCATCACCGTGATGACCAGCAGCGGCAGCGCGGAAGCGGCAGCGAGTCCGAGACGCGGCGGGAACTGGAACAGGCTCCAGATCTTGGTGGTGATGACATGGAACCCGGCAGGTAGGGCCAGTATCGCCGGCGATCCGAACATGGTCAGCGCCTGAAGAACGGCAATCAGCGTGCCCGCCAGCATGGCCGGCAGCACGAGCGGAATGGTGACCTTGCGCAGCGTC
>JAJFMR010000034.1 GCA_020696915.1 Rhizobiaceae bacterium
TCGTCCGGTCGGCAGCATCTCGGAATAGGAAGCCATCAGCCCGTGTGACCGAGGTTCGAGCTGGATCGACAAGGTACCCCGAATGAGTTGACCGCGGTAGTACGGGGACAGCGCGTTGGAGTAGCAGGCGTACGATCCTGCCGGCATAGCGCCCGACAGCTGGTCTGCCCGGCCGGATGAGGAGACGGCGGTCCGGGGCTCCACCCGCCGCTCCAGTTCCTTCCGGTCGATGCCGTGGCGGGCGCAAATATGATCGACGAAGGCAGGCAGATCGCACTCCGCAATCCATGCCCCTGGCCTGTCCAGATCAAGCACCTTCGACCAATCGTCATAGACGCCGACCTGGCGCGGGTGCGACCGGCCCTGAAGCCATTTGTCGGCGCGGCCGAGATCGAAAGACGTCTCGGGATTGGCGCGGCGAAAGGCTGCCGCGAGATCCTTGCGCGCAGCAGTCCCCAGCACCGCCGATGTCAGACGCAGTTTTTCAGCAATGTGGCGCGGCATCAGTTCCCCCCGCGTCCCTGTCACATGATCGGCGATCGTCAGCTATGACCCAAGCCTCCTTATTTCCGCGATAAACCCAAAGAATTCCAGGAAATTCTATTCAGTGGGCCTTTCGAGCACGAACCCGGGCGTTAGCATCGACTTCAAATGGGGGACATGGGAATATGAAAAGCACTGTGCTTGCAGTTCTTGCTTCGCTTGGGTTTGCCTTGTCGCAGCCGGCAAACGCAGAAACGCTTCTGGACCTCCTTTTTCCCAAGTCAAAGAAGGATGCCGGCACCAGTCGACCGGCCCTCGACAATTCGCCGACCGGATCCGTCGCTCCGGCAGCTCCTGCCAAGGCTCACGCGGATTCCCGGCCAGCGACGGGCGCGACCTATCCGGAAGCCTTCTACTGGAATTACCAGTAGTCGTGCCCTGAGCGGCACGGAGCCTGGACTCGTCGACGAAGTTGGCGGGACGCACCTCGGCGTACGCGATGCAAGCATCCCTGAAGCACGGCTCGCCGCCCCACCAGGAATGAAGGTCATGCCGGTCAACGGCAAGCCGCCCCACGTTTCTTGACGGCAGGGTTCAACTGCTCGGGGCCCGCGCCGCTTCGGTCTTCTCGAAAGCCAGCATGAGCCTGGCGTCGCGTTCATAGATGTCGGCGAAATACTCGACTCTGCCGTTGCCGTCCGGCCATGCGGTGAAATAGGCGACATAGACCGGTATCCTGCGCGTCGCCTTCTCGGACGAATGACCCTGCTCCAGCTTTGCCTCGATGTGCTCGAGCGTCGTGCCGAGCACGGCGGCGGCCATGCCGCGCGGATCGGCAAGCCTGACGCAGCCGTGGCTGAAGGCGCGCGAGTCGCGCTCGAAGAGCTCCTTCTGCGGGGTGTCGTGCATGTAGATGGCATGCTTGTTGGGGAACAGGATCTTCAGTTCGCCCAGCGCATTCGCCTCGCTTGGCGTCTGACGCACGCTGTAAGGGATCCTTGCGCCATAGGCGCCCCAGGCAATCGACGACGAGGAGATGCGCCTGCCCCTCGAATCGGTGACTTCGTAGCCGGCCCGGTCGAGATAGCCGGGATCGCGCCGCAGCCGGGGCAGCATCTCGTTGACCAGGATGGATTGCGGGACGCCCCAATAGGGGTTGTAGTCGACCTGCTCGATCTCGTCGTAGAAGAAGCTCGTCTGGTTCGACGGCTTGCCCACCACGACCCGCATGTTCAGCTTTTCTTCCCCGCCTTCGATGAAGCGCGCCGTGAAGGCCGGCTGATTGATGAAGACGCGCGTGCCGCCGAGTTCCGAAGGCAGCCAGCGCAACTGCTCCAGCGCGACGACGATCTTGTCGACGCGCTCGGCTTTCGAGGTGCCGGCGAGGGCCGCCACCGTGCGCGGGCCGATGACGCCGTCGGGCTTCAGCCCGGCCCTGCTCTGCGCCGCCTTCACGACCGGCACCAGCTCTTCGGCGTACGTCTCGCTGCTCACCAGTCGCGCCAGCGTCTCGCCGTGTTCGCCGCCCATCTCGTCATCGAGGCCGCGGGCGATGAGGTGGAGGATCTTCGAAAGTTCAGGATTGGTCTCGCCGGGCTTCAGAAGCAGTTTCGGATCGACGACGATGTCGTTCTCAGGGCTCGCATTGAGCGCTTCCAGCTCGACCCGCAGCGCCCGGTACTCCTCGCTCGACGGATGATGCGATTCCAGCCAGTCGTCCACGTCCGGCGCGGCGGCAGCGGCATTCAGCGCCGCCGCCATATCGAACGGCTTGGCGGGGAAATCGTGGTAGCCGGATATCCGGTTGGGGTCGATGCGCCCGCGCAGGGCATCGCTCGCATAGCGCAGCACGCGCGCCGACATCTCCATCTCGAAGCGGATGAGTTCTCTCCTGCGGCTCGCCGGGTCGGTCCCTCCGCGATTCGACGCTGGAATGGTTACGCTGTAGTCGGCCGGCGGCAATCCGTGGCTGCCGGCCTCGCCAAGCACCCTGACCGCCTGGCGCGCGCGTTCGCTGAGATCGTCTCCCGCGACCCAGATGAAATCGGGATGTTCGGTGTAGTGGGCGATGATGGCCTTGCCTGCATCTGCTTCGGCGAACAGCTCGAAGCCTTCCAGGCCGGCAATCGCGTCGCGGAATGGGGTACCGCCTGACGCTTCCTCGAGCGAGGCGGACTGGGCAATCGGCGCAAGCGGCGCAAAGTCGAGAGGCTTCAGGGCATCCGCCCGGTAATTGTAGTAGGCAGGACCGGTGATCTTGGGGGCGGCCGTTGCCCTGCGGGGCGCCCGCTGCCGGGGCGCATTCTGACGATGTGCGGGCGGACGCGGCGTCACTCTGAGCCGCCTCTCCCGCCTTTGGCCGTCACCGAACAGCAGGTCGAAGAGGGTGACTGCCGCGGCTTCCTGCACGCCGCTCGCCAGAAGCGCGGCAACGGCAACGAGCGGCAGTGAAACGGCTTTGGCGGAAAAGAACTTCATTGTCTCACCTGTCCGGCCGATGCGCTGGCCGGCCCTCAAAATGCGTCATCCAAAAAAGGTCGATGCAGGACGGCAGATGGTAGGGCGCGGGCAACTCCATTGATACCAGCATGCATGTGCTTTGGTAACTTTCCTCCAAACTGTTGCGAAACGGTTTCAATTTGCCGTGACGCTGCTCGACCGCCGCTCGCGTCGCGGATCAGGCAACGGGCTAACTTCGGTCACGATGGGAAGCATGCGCTGAGGGCGGGTTCAGTGAACCTTCAGTGGTTTGCCGGATACGAAGCCCAGCGCCTCTTCCAGCACGTTCCGATCCGCCAGGATGCGGCGATGGCCGAGACCCGGCGTCCAGTGGAGCCGCACGTGCGCCCCGGCGGTGGCGTAAAGCTCGGCGTGATCTGGCGACACCTCGCGATCGTCCGGAGCATGGATGATCAATGCCGGCACCTGGGTGCCGGCCAGTTGCAGCGAGCCGGTGAACTCCTCGAGCGGTCTTCCGGCAATCCTCTCCACCTGCCTTGCGAGGGCGGCGCGCGAGCGAGGGCCGAGATTGAGCGCGTTCCCGAAATTGTCGAAAATGGCCGGCAGCGAACTCGGCGCGGCGATCAGCACGAGCCGCCCGGCGGCCAGCGGCGGAATTCGCCGGATCGACCCGGAAACCGCGTTGGCCGCGACCGCCCCGCCGAAGGAATGGCCCACGACCGCCGCGAAGGGTCCGAACCACTCCCCGACTGTATGGGCCGCATCGACCGCACTGACCATGGTCAGGCGCCGGCCCTGTGAGGCGCCGTGGCCCGGGAGATCCAGCGACAGCACCCGGTAGCCCGCGGCACGATAGGCTTCGATGACGGTCTTCATGTGTTCCGTGCGCGAACGCCAGCCATGGATGACCAGCACAGTGCCGGCGGGTTCCCTGCCCGGCTCCGGACGGAATTCATGGACGACCACGCAACCGGCCCCCGACATCAGCCTGTGGTGGCGCGCCGCCTCCATGAAAGGGGCAGCGCGCGCAATCGCGCGCTTCTCGCCCTCCGAAAGCGCCTTCCTGCCCGGAGTTCGGCAGAACAGCTCGAAGGCCGCACGGCCCACGAGACGCGGCGCCACATGCTCGGCCATCCCGAACACGCTGCGGATGACCTTCACGCTGAATGATGCCATGATGCGCTTCCCCTTGAATTCGTTCAAGGATGAACAATATAGTTCAATCATGGACAATAAGCAAGATCTTCCCTGGGACAATCCGCGCTTCCGCAACTGGGTAGCCGTGGCACGCGCCTGTCATGCGGTGGAACGCGCGGTCGCGGCAGCCCTGGCGCCCCTGAACCTGAAGCCGGCTCAGCTCGACGTGCTGATGAACCTCTATCACCACCCCGGCATGTCGCAGCACGATCTGGCGCGAAAGCTCCTGGTCGGGCGATCCAACATCACCATGACGCTCCCCCAGCTCGAGAAACGCGGGCTCGTCCGCCGCGAAGCCGACGACAGGGACAAACGTGTGCTTCGCCTGGCCCTCACCATCGAGGGTGAAGCCCTGCTGATGCGGGCGCTGAAAGTGCACATGGCGCTGATCGAAACGGCGATGAGCCAGTCCTCACCCGCCGAATGCGACATGGTAGGCGACCAGATGCGCCGCGTCGCCGCCGCCATGAACGTCGACTAGGGCCGGACCGGCGCTCATTTCCTTGGCCTCTCGTAGGGTCAGGCGGTCGCTCGGGCGGCCCGCCTGCCGCGTTGCCCGGCATCCGGAGTGCGGAGTTGCGAGCGAGCCGCTGCGGCGGCCGCCGCACCAAGTCCCGTCGCCAGCACCCACCATGCGGGCCGTATCGAGAACGCGAACTGCAAATTGGCGGCAAGCACCCGTCCGGGAGGCACACCAGTGGCCAGCCCGTACCACGCGAATTCGACGGCAGCCGTCGCCAGCGCCGCCAACACCGCAATCGACCCGAGCACCAAGGGAGAGGCGAGCGGGAAGCCGCGCCAGTGGGCCAGGCGAAGAAGCATCAGCAGAATGAACAGGCCGGCCATCAGCGTCGGCTCGTAGACGTCGGCCTTGGACTGGATGAAGAAATGGAAGGTGGCGAGCAGGCCGATGCCGTAGACAATCCTATGGAGCCGTTGCCAATTCCCGCCAAGCCGCCTGATTGCGGCGTCGGTGGACGTTGCGCCGAGCGCCAGCAAGCCGAGCAGCGCCACGAAACCTATCGTCAGGTAGAAGCGCAGCGCGATCTCGGACGCCACCCGCATGAAGTCCAGCTTCAGGTCGATCGTGTAGAGCGTCAGGTGCGCCAGTGCGTAGGTGAGCGCCGCCAGCCCATCAGGATGCGGCGAAGCGGGGTGACGGCGAGCGACAGCATCAGGAAGCGGATGGCCCAGTCACCCGTTTGATGGATCGCCTCGGTGATTGGCCTGGCGCCGAGCGGTCCGACGACGGCCGGGCCGAGCGTGCCTGTCGCCGCCGCGTTCAAAAGCAGCAGCGCCGGCACGCAGATGCCGCCGAAGATCGCCGTCTTGAGCGGCGAGAATTTTCCGGCACGGTCTGTCCAGGGCGTCTTCAACAACGAAATATCCGCATAGCGTTGCCAGTTTTCCATCGGCTATACGCTGCCGCAGCGGCGGAAGTTACCAACGATCGATCAAATGCCAGTGATCCCGGCTGCCAAAAGCAGCTGCGATCCCGGCGCGTCCAGATCATGTGCTCTCCGGGCGGTCTCAGCGTACCGGATCGCGCGACAGGTTCTTTCCTGCGAGTTCGTCGAGGTAGGATTGCCAGCGCGCATCCTTTTCGCGACCCAGCGCAAACAGATAGTCCCAGCTGAAGATGCCCGTGTCATGCCCGTCGTCGAAAACGATCCGCACTGCATAGTTGCCGACCGGCTCGATCCTGAGGATGGCGACATTGCGCTTGCCAGGCACGGTGACCCGCTGCTGGGGAGAATGCCCCTGCACTTCGGCGGAGGGCGAAAGAACGCGTAAGAGTTCCGCCGGGAGCTCGAACGGCGCGTGGCCGCCCCAGCTGACCGTGAGCAGCCTGCGTTCCTTCGAAACACGCAATTCGGTCGGGGCTGCCATGTCCCATGTCTCCATCCCGCATCGGCCGGCGGGTACGCGTTCGGCTGCGGTCACCCAACACTTCGCGAGATGCCCGCCGGAATCGGGCGTTCGATACCAGCTTCGACGGGACCGCGAAACCCGTCGCTCCTGCGCCAACGCGTTTGTTGAACGAGCGACCCGTTTAGCATAGGTATATATAACGGATGACGGCAGTGCGTCAGGCAGCAGACGGAAACGACCACCCCATGGACATGATTGACCCGTTCGGCCGCGCCATAACCTACCTCAGGGTCTCGGTGACCGACCGCTGCGATTTCCGCTGTGTCTACTGCATGGCGGAGGACATGGCGTTCCTGCCGAAGAAGGACCTGCTGTCGCTCGAGGAACTAGACAGGCTGTGCACCGTCTTCATCGACAAGGGTGTGCGAAAGCTTCGGCTGACGGGCGGCGAGCCGCTGGTCCGCAAGAACATCATGCATCTGGTCAGGCAGCTTTCCCGGCATCTCGACAGCGGTGCCCTCGATGAGCTGACGCTCACCACCAACGGCTCGCAGCTCGCCCGCCACGCGGCCGAGCTCGCTGCGTGCGGGGTGCGGCGAATCAACGTGTCGCTGGACACGCTCGACGCGGAAAAGTTCCACGCGGTGACACGCTGGGGCAATCTTGCCAGGGTGATGGAAGGCATCGATGCCGCCCTTGCCGCCGGACTGAGGATCAAGCTCAACGCCGTGGCGCTCAAGGGCTTCAACGAAGACGAGATCCCCGACATGCTGCGCTGGGCCCACGGGCGCGGCATGGACCTGACGGTGATCGAGACGATGCCGCTCGGCGAGATCGATGCCGATCGTACCGACCAGTACCTGCCGCTGTCCCTGCTGCGCGCCAACCTCGAACGCCGCTTCACGCTGAAGGATATTCCCTACAAGACCGGCGGACCGGCCCGCTATGTCGAAGTGGAGGAGACCGGCGGCAGGCTGGGGTTCATCACGCCGATGACCCACAATTTTTGCGAAAGCTGCAACAGGGTGCGGCTGACCTGCACCGGCACGCTCTACATGTGCCTCGGCCAGGAGGATGCCGCCGATCTGCGCGCGCCGTTGCGCGCCTCGGAAGGCAACGAGCTTTTGTCGCGGGCCATCGACGAGGCGATCGGACGAAAGCCGAAGGGGCACGATTTCATAATCGACAGGCGCACGAAGCGCCCGGCCGTTTCCCGCCACATGAGCGTCACCGGCGGCTGATCCTCGCCGCCGCCGACACGTTTTCGCGAGCTTCGACAAGCGCGCCGACCGCTGCGTGGCCCAGCCCTTGCCGGTTGCTGTTTCGCAGCCTGCTGGTACATGCAGGCGTCAGACTTCGAAGCGGATCTCTCCTTGGCCCTCTCTCCCAACCTGCGCGCCGCCCTGTTCATGTCGATTTCGATGGCGGGCTTCACCATCAACGACGCGGTTACCAAGCACGCCGCCGAGAGCATGAACATGGGCCAGGTCATGCTCGTCCGGGGCGCCTTTGCGACGCTGTTCGTCTCCCTCATCGCCTGGCATCAGGGAGTGCTTCGATCGCCGCACTTCCTGTTGCAGCCGATGGTTCTGCTGCGCGTCGTCTGCGAGATGCTGGCCACGGTATTCTTTCTCGTCGCGCTCTCGCAATTGCCGATAGCCACGGTGTCGGCCGTGCTGCAGTCGCTGCCGCTCGCGGTGACCATGGGAGCTGCCCTGGCCTATGGTGAGGGGGTCGGCTGGCGGCGCTGGCTGGCCATCGCCGTGGGGTTTGCCGGAGTCACCATCATCGTGCGTCCGGGCATGGAAGGCTTCAGCGCCTACGCCCTTGCGGCGCTGGTCTGCGTCGGATTCTGCACGGTCCGGGACCTCGCCACAAAGCGCATACCGGCCGATGTTCCCTCTCTCTTCGTATCGACCGTCACGGCCGCTACCGTGACAGTGGGCGGGATCTTCCTGGTCGGGCCGATGGGCGGATGGCAGACGCCCTCCGGCGACGGGGTTGCGCTTCTGGCATTCGCGGCGGCACTGCTTCTGGTCGGCTACCAGTTCATCATCAAGGCGATGCGCGTCGGAGACATCTCCTTCGTGGCGCCTTTCCGGTACACGGCGCTGCTGTGGTCGATCTTTCTCGGCTTCATCGTCTTCGGCGATGTGCCCGATCTCCCGATGATCGTCGGAGCCGCCATCATAATCCTGTCCGGCCTCTACACGCTCTACCGCGAACGGGTCGCCGGCAGGTCGCGGGCCGCTTCCGAAAGCACCGGCCCGGACATGGTCCCGGACGGGTTGTGATGATCGGGACGCGTACAGAGCCGCACCTTGCCACCCTGGTGATGGCGGCGGCGATCGGCCCGCTTGCCATGAACGTCTTTCTGCCGTCGCTGCCCGGGATGGCCCGCTACTTCGCCACCGACTATGCGGTGATGCAGCTCGCGGTCTCTCTCTATCTGGCCGCCACCGCCATCCTGCAACTGTTCATCGGGCCGGCATCGGACCGCTTCGGACGCCGTCCCGTCATGATCGCCTGCGTGATCGTGTTCCTGGCGGGCACGGTCGCCTCCATATACGCGCCCAACGTCGAGACATTCCTCGCGTGCCGGGTGCTGCAGGCGTTTTCGTCGGCCGGCCTGGTGATTTCGCGCGCCGTGGTGCGCGACACGGTCGGGACGGCGGAGGCGGCCAGCCGGATCGGCTACATCACCATGGGCATGAGCGTGGTGCCGATGGTCAGCCCCGCCATCGGCGGACTCCTCGACGAACTCTACGGCTGGCAGGCAAGCTTCCTGTTGATCCTGGCGTTCGGGGTGCTCTCGCTGGCGGTCATCCGCGCCGATCTGGTGGAAACAAACCGCAGCGCAACCAAGAGCTTCGCGGCCCAGTTCCGTTCCTATCCCGACTTGCTCGGCTCGCGCCGCTTCTGGGGCTACACGATGACCGCCGCCCTGACTTCGGGAGCTTTCTTTGCGTTTCTCGGCGGGGGCCCCTTCGTCGCCACCGAGATGCTTGGCCTGTCGCCATCCGGTTACGGCTTCTATTTCGGCATCATTTCGATCGGCTATATGCTGGGAAACTTCCTTTCGGGGCGCTATTCGCGCCATTACGGGATCAATCGGATGATGCTGATGGGCAACATCGTGGCGGCTTTGGGAATGGTGCTGGCCATCATCCTCTTCGCAGCCGGACTCTCGCATCCGCTCTCGCTGTTCGGTCCGGTCTTCTTCACGGGGATGGGCAACGGCATGACCCTGCCCAACGCGAATGCCGGCGTCGTCGGCGTCCGGCCGCACCTTGCCGGTTCCGCATCGGGACTGGGAGGCGCCCTGCAGATCGGCGGCGGCGCGGCGCTGGCCGTTCTGGCCGGCGCCCTGCTCGATGAGCAGAGCGGCCCGTTTCCACTGTTGTGGATCATGTTCCTGTCGTCGACGGGCGCTCTCTTCTCGACGGCCTACGTCGTCTGGGTCGCACGCCGGGCCGGCGATGTCGAATAATGCCCCGGCGCTGCCTGCAGCGCGCGTCTTCGGCATCACCGGCTGGAAGAATTCCGGCAAGACCACGCTGACCGAACGGCTGGTCGCCGAACTCAGCCGGCGCGGCTGGCGCGTGTCGACGGTGAAGCACGCCCACCATGATTTCGACATCGACAAACCGGACACCGACAGCTTTCGCCATCGCCAGGCAGGCGCCGGCGAGGTCGCCGTCGTGTCCGGCCGCCGCTGGGCGCTCATGCACGAATTGCGCGGCGAGGAGGAGCCGCCCCTTGCGCAAATTCTCGCCCGCCTGGCGCCCTGCGACCTGGTGCTCGTCGAAGGTTACAAGCGCGAGCGGCACCTGAAGATCGAGACGCGCCGGCGTGGGGGGCGCGAAAGGACGCCGCTTGCCGACGCCGATCCGGGCATCGTCGCCATTGCGTCGGATCATCGGGCCGACGGTGAGCGCCTGCCGGTGTACTCGCTGGACGATGTCGCCGGAATTGCCGATTTCATCGAGCAAACGACCGGCCTGGGGGCACCGGCCGGCCCGTAAACGCCCGCGCGGGCATTGAAGCAGCGGACCGAACGTCAAATAGCTTTTCGGCTCGATTCCGAAACGAAAGCAGGAAAAGAGCGGCAAAGCCGTCTCGGTGCGGCGCTGTTTCAGCGTATGAGCCATAAGGGGCCGGGCTCCACGGCTCACATATCGCCGGACCAGCCGGGCTTGCGGCGCATGGTTTGCAGTTGCAATTTTCCCGGAAACAATGGGAATATCGCGTAATCGGTGGCTGAGGCGACCGCAAGCAGCGCTTACGTACAGCCTTACTGCAGGAGGAACAGGAATGCGCAACCCACTGCGTTTCGCGCTCGCGTCGACCGCCGCGATGGCCATTTTCGGCGCTGCCCATGCCCAGGATCTGACGCTGAAGATCGGGACCGAGGGCGCCTACCCGCCCTTCAACAACCTGACCGCCGACGGCAAGCTGGAAGGTTTCGACATCGACATCGCCAACGCGCTTTGCGAAGAGATGAAGGCGCAATGCGAATTCGTGACCCAGGACTGGGATGGCATGATCCCCGCACTGCAGGCCGGCAAGTTCGACGCCATCATAGCCTCGATGTCGATCACGCCGGAGCGCCTGGAGCAGGTCGACTTCACCAACAAGTACTACAACACGCCGCCGGCCATCGCCGCGCCAAAGGATACCGACATCAAGGGTGTCTCCAAGGAAGACCTTGCAGGCAAGACGATCGGCGCCGCAACGGCGACCACGCATTTCAACTACTCGACCGCCACTTACACGGAGAGCGAGATCAAGGGGTATCCGAGCAGCCAGGAATTTCTGCTGGACCTGGCCAGCGGCCGGCTCGACGCGGTAAATGACGACATCCTCGTTCTGGAGGAGTGGCTCAAATCTCCCGATGGCGCCTGCTGCAAGCTGGTCGGCACGATAACGCCGGTTGCCGAGATTCATGGGCCAGGGGTCGGCATAGCCGTCCGCAAGGGCGAAACCGAACTGGTCGGCAAGCTGAATGCGGCCATCGATGCGATCCGCGCCAACGGCAAGTACGAAGCGATAAACGACAAGTATTTCGAATTCGACGTTTACGGCGGCTGACCGGGGCCAGTCAGACGGACGCCGCATTGCCGATCCCGCGTCGGCGCGATTGGCGAAGGCTCAGCGGAAACCAAAGCGGTTGAAGGTGATGGGGCCCGTCCCGTTATTCCACGCGAGGCGCCCGGCCACGGCCTGGCAAGGTTTTGCAATAACTGGCGCTGCGGGTCTTGGAGCATTTCCGCTTTTTCCGGACTCGCGGAACTGCTCTATGTTCCTGTTTCCTCATAATTGCCGGGATTGCCCTGGGCCTCCATTTCCGGCTCCTCCGCAAGTCGCCTTTGCTTGTCCGCTTACGTGTTGAGCATGGGCAGCGTCTCGACCCTGCTGAGCTGGGGGGCGGAGGGATGGCTCGACGATATCGCGTTCGGCGTTCTCGTAACCGTCGGCCTGGCGGTCGCCACGCTTCCCGTCGGCCTGGTCGCCGGTTTCTTCGTCGCGCTCGCCAAGCAATCCGACGAGCCGTCGATGCGCCTGGCCGGCAACGTCTATACGACGATCTTCCGTGGACTGCCTGAGCTGCTGACGCTGTTTCTGGTCTATTTCGGAGTCCAGATCGCACTCCAGAACACCATCCGCCTTTTCCACCCGGACGCCACGATTGCGGTCAACAGCTTCGTGTCCGGGATCGTGGCGCTGGGCGCCGTGTTCTCGTCCTATGCCAGCGAGGTCTTCCTGTCCGCCTTCCGTGCCGTGCCTCGCGGCCAGTATGAGGGCGGCTTGTCGATCGGTCTTTCGAACGCGCAGACGATGCGCCTGGTGGTGCTGCCACAATTGATCCGCATCGCCCTGCCCGGTCTCGGAAACCAATGGATGGTGCTGCTGAAGGACACGGCGCTGGTGTCGGCGATCGGGCTTGGCGACCTCTTGAGGCAGAGCTACATAGCGGCTCGCGTGACGCAGGAGGCCTTCCTGTTCTACGGGCTTGCCATCCTGATCTATCTGGGGTTGGCGATCGTCTCCTCGTTTTTCATCCGGACCGTCGAGCGCTCGGTCGGGCCGTCCACAAGATGAGCCTCGCGGCCGAGACGTCCACTCTTGCGCCTCCGGCGCCTGCCCGCGGCTGGCCGCGCAAACGCGTCGCCGGCCATGTGCTCGTAGGTCTGTGGTTGCTTGCCGGAATAGGTCTCCTCGCCTTCCTGGTGAACTCCTGGGACGGGGAACTCTTCCGGCAATACGCGCCCGCCTATCTCTATGGGCTGGGCACGACGATGACGCTGGTAGCCATCTCGATCGCCATAGGCGCGCTGCTGTCGCTGCCGATCGCCTACGGGCGCATGTCGAAGAACCGGATCCTGTCGGCGTTCGCCTATGCCTACGTCCAGTTTTTCCGGGGCACGCCACTGCTCGCCCAGACCTTCCTCATCTATTACGGCCTCGGAACCTTCCGGCCCGAACTCCAGGCGATCGGATTGTGGGGCTTCTTTCGCGAAGCCTGGTACTGCGCGATCCTCGCTTTCTCGTTGAACACTGCCGCCTATCAGGCGGAAATCCTGCGCGGCGCCATCGAGAGCGTGCCGCGCGGGCAATGGGAGGGGGCGGCTTCGCTGGGGCTGCACGACCTTCAGATTCTGCGGCAGGTGATCCTGCCGCAGGCTCTCGTCGTGGCCCTGCGCCCGTACGGCAACGAGATCATCCTGATGATCAAGGGATCGGCCATCGTCGCCATCATCACGGTGCCCGACCTGATGGGCCAGACCCGCCTTGCCTACGCCCGCACCTTCGATTTCCAGACCTACATCTGGGCTGCGCTCCTGTATCTCTCGACGGTGGAATTGCTGCGCCACGGTGTCGACTGGATCGAGCGCCGCATCACGCGGCACCTCGAGCGCTGACTTTTCTTTTGATCGGCCATTGCGCTATGAAGGCCCTGACTGGCAAGCGAAAGGAATTTTCATGGCGTCTGTCGCGTTTTTAGGCCTCGGAGTCATGGGCTACCCGATGGCCGGCCACCTCAAGAACCGCGGCGGCCATGAAGTCACGGTCTACAACCGCACCGCCGCCAAGGCGGAGAAATGGGTCGCCGAGCACGGGGGCGCCCTGGCGTCCTCGCCCTCCGAAGCCGCCGAGGGCAAGGACTTCGTCTTCGCCTGCGTCGGCAACGACGACGATCTGCGCGCCGTCACCCTCGGCGATTCGGGATGCTTCCGGTCGATGGGGAAGGGGTCGATCTTCATCGACAATACGACGGCATCGGCGCAGGTCGCCCGGGAACTTGCCGAAAAGGCGCAGCAGCAAGGGTTTGACGCCCTCGATGCTCCTGTCTCCGGCGGTCAGGCGGGCGCCGAAAACGGCGTGCTGACGGTCATGGTCGGTGGCGGCGATGCGGCCTTCGCGAAAGCGAGGCCCGTCATCGAATCCTATGCGCGGATGGTCGGCCATATGGGGCCGGCAGGCGCCGGCCAACTGACCAAGATGATCAACCAGATCGCCATCGCCGGGCTCGTCCAGGGGCTTTCGGAAGGCCTGCATTTTGGCAGGAAGGCTGGACTGGACCTCGCCAGGGTGGTGGACGTGATCTCCAAGGGGGCAGCCGGATCGTGGCAGATGGAGAATCGCCACAAGACGATGATCGAGGGCAAATACGACTTCGGCTTCGCCGTCGACTGGATGCGCAAGGATCTCGGCATCTGCCTCGAGGAAGCCGACCGCAACGGAGCCAGTCTGCCGGTCACCGCCCTTGTGGATCAGTTCTACAAGGACGTGCAGGCGATGGGCGGCCGGCGCTGGGACACCTCGTCGCTGCTGGCCCGCCTGGAGCGCAACGGCACAGGGGGCTGAAAAAGGCGCGATCCGCGCCTTGGATCTTGTTGTTTTCTCGGTTCAATCCGAGTAGCCGGGACGATCAAGCGGCGTTGGCGCCGCTTTCTCTGTCGAGCACCATGTAATCCAGCGGCATTTCCGTCGTGTACTTGATCTGCTCCATCGCAAAGGACGACGAGACGTCGCGAATCTCGATCTTGGCGATCATCCGTTTGTAAAAGGCATCGTAGGCGGCGATGTCGGGCACGACGACGCGCAACAGGTAATCGACGTCGCCGCTCATGCGATAGAACTCGACGACCTCCGGGAAGTCCTGGATCACTTCGGAAAACCGGCGCAGCCATTCGTGGCTGTGCGAGTTGGTGCGGATCGATACGAATACCGTCACGCTGGTGTTGATCTTCACCGGATCGAGCAGGGCGACCCGCCGCTTGATCACGCCTTCTTCCTCGAGCTTCTGGATTCGCCTCCAGCACGGTGTCGTCGAGAGCCCGACCTTCTTGGCAACGTCGGCAACCGCCAGCGTCGAGTCTTCCTGCAGGAGGCGAAGGATTTTGCGGTCGAGGCGATCCATGTGTCGTCTCCCGAGAAATTTCAGGCCGTTCATACAGGAATTCAGGCCGCCAACAAGAAAGAAATTCCCGTCATGACGCCTGCAGAAGGATCGTTTTGCCCGATCTCGACTTGAGACGGCCACGCACCTCCGATCGGAGCGCCGGCAGCAGATCCGTTTCGAACCATGGATTGCGTTTCAGCCAGCTCGTGTTGCGCCATGACGGATGCGGCAGTGGCAGCACCTTGGGGGCATTCGACGAAGCCAGGCCGTTACTCCAGTCCCTCACCGTATCGGTGAGCGAGCCGGCGCGCCTCGGACCCATGTGCCACCCTTGCGCATGGAGGCCGACCGGCAGCACCAGTTCGATCTGCGGCATCAGCCGCATGAGGCGGGACTGCCAGGCAGGAGCGCATTCGGGGCGGGGCGGCAGGTCGGCGCCTCTGGCATCCTGGCCCGGGAAGCAGAAGCCCATGGGGACGATGGCGAAATTCTCCCGGTCGTAGAACTCGTCCCGCGACACGCCGAGCCAGGATCTCAGGCGGTCGCCCGAAGCGTCCGTAAAGGGAATGCCGGAGAGGTGGACTTTCGTGCCGGGCGCCTGACCGGCGATCAGGATCGTGGCGGTCGTCGAGGGCCAGACAACCGGGCGGGGCTCGTGCGGCAACCGGCGGCCGCGCGGCTCGTCGATGCAGATCCGGCAGCCGCGAATCTCTTCCTCGAGGCGATCGAGCTCGGCACGCATGTCAGGCGGCGGCACTCGGGCGGGCGGCGAGTGCCCGGTGCCATCTGAGCACGTTGGTCAGATTCTCCGGCACGGTGATCCGCGCCGGTTTCATGAAATCGAGCGCCACCAGGCCGGTGATGTCGGCAATCGAGAAGTCGTCGCCGGCCGCGAATTCGCGTGCTGCAAGCTCGGCATCGAGAAACTCCAGGAATTCGATAGCCTTCGGCTTGTTGGCCTCGCCCCATTCGGGAACCTGGGGCACTTCCCATTCCTTCATGGCCGGATGAATGTGCCGGAAGGCGCTGGCCACGGCGGCGAACAGGTTGAGCTCGATTCGCCGCTGCCACATCTCGACCAGCGCCTTGCCCAGCGCACCGCGCCCGAACAGCGCGGGTTCGGGCTGCACTTCGTCGAAGTAGCGGCAGATCGCCACTGATTCCGTGAGGATGGTGCCATCGTCGAGCTCGAGAACGGGCAGCCGGCGAAGCGGGTTGCGCGATGCCACCTCGGCCCCGCGATGCCCCAGCGCGCCCATGTCCACCGGAACGAGCGGCACGGTCATTGCCTTTTCGGCGAGGAAGATCCGCACACGCCGCGGGTTGGGCGCCCTGCCCCCGTCGAACAGCCTCATGTCATCCTCCCGATATCGATGTCATGGATATAGAAGCCCGTCACCGGAAACGAAACACCTGCCGCAGCCAGTTGACGATCTGCGCCAGCCCCGCGTGTTCGCTCTCGGCGGCGGCGCCATGCATCAGCCGCCATTCCCGCGGCCTGTCGAACGAACCCGCCCACAGGCCGGCGCCGCTCCGGCGGGCGGCCTGTTCCTCCATCGTGAAATCGCCATAGGAAACGGCCCAGCCCAACGCCACCATCTTGCGGTTGATGTCCTCCTCGCCGGCCCGGCAGGAGACGAGCAACCTCGAATACATGTCCCGCTGCCGGCCCGTGCACACGACGGCGCGGCCGCCGATCAGCCTGGCGAGGGCATCGCGCGCCAGGCGCCCGCAGGCATACTCCGCATCCTGCCTGCGGCACCGTTGCTCGAGTTCGGGAGCATCCACTCCCATGAGGCGGACCCTTTCCTCGCCGAAGGCGAGTGAATCCCCGTCACTCACCCAGGGAACGCCTGCAATGCTTTCCGTCGCGATGCGGTCGAGCCTTGCCGACAGCAGCAGGAGCAGGCCGAGAATAACGGCGGCAAGCCCGATATCCATCAGCCTGCGCCAGCTGGACGCGCCGCGGCCCGCGGCCCGCCGCCGCGCCCGCGGCAATCTCATGATATGGCAAACATAGTCTTAATCATTCCGCCGTAGGCTGAGGCTCGATCCGGACACAAGCGTAGTCGAGTTGCATGCCGCTGCCAGGTTCGAACACGGCGGACAAGTTCATTGTGGACCGCAGGAGACCGCATCGCAACAGCGATGTGGCACGTACCGTCCGCCGCGCTCGCGACCGTCTTGCGCAGCAGCCCGGTGGCCTCGTCTTCGATCGCGAACTGCTGAAGCAGCACGCCCGCGCCATGGCGGGAAGCGTCACCGCCATCCCGCTGATGGTCCTCCTGATTGCGGCGGCCGGCATGTTCGCCGGTGTCGGCGAGGACATGCTGGTCTGGGCCTTGATAACCGTTACCTGCTATGCCGGCCTTGCGCTGGTCGCAAGGCGGGCCGATCGCGACGACTCGGGCCATCTGGACGTGCCCCGGACACGGCGCCTGTTCCTGGCGGCGCATTTCGTCAGCGGCCTCGGATGGGCGTATTTCGCGAGGCTGGGATGCGGCGAATGCCAGCTCGACGAGTTCCCGCTGATCAAGGCGATGGTTCTGCTGCTGGCGCTCGCCGCCACGGCGCTCATCGCCTCTTCGCTGCGTGGCGCGCTCGCGGCCACGTTCGCATTTCCGGTTGCCGCCTACACGCTCGTCGGAACGCATGCCTGGCGACCGGTCGACATGGTGATGGTGACGCTGCTCGTCGGATCCTTGCCGTTCTTTACCCATGCGGCCGGCCTCATCAACCGCTCGTCGCTGATGCTCCTGTCGTTCCGTTCCGAGCGGGATGCGCTGGTTGCCGAACTTGCAACGGCCAAGGCGATGTCGGACGAGGCGCGGCTGCGCGCCGAAGAGGCCAATCTCGCAAAGTCGCGGTTTCTCGCCTCGATGAGCCATGAGCTCCGGACGCCGCTGAATGCCATTCTGGGTTTCTCGGAGGTGATGGGCAAGGAAGTGTTCGGACCGATCGACAACCCGACCTACCGGGATTATGCCAACGACATCCATGCGTCCGGGCAGCATCTTCTCAACCTCATCAACGAGATACTCGACCTGTCCCGGATCGAAGCCGGCCGCTACCAGCTGATCGAGGAGCCCGTCAACGTCGCGGCAATCGTCGAGGACTGCTGCCACCTGATGGAGCTCAGGGCCGGCAGCAAGGACATCCGCATCGTGCAGCGTTTCGAGACCGCGCTGCCGCGCCTGCTGGCCGACGAGCGCTCAATACGGCAGATCACGCTCAACCTGCTGTCCAACGCGGTGAAGTTCACGCCGGCCGGCGGCGAGATCCTGGTGCGCGTCGGGTGGACTGCCGGCGGCGGCGAGTACATCTCCATCAAGGACAATGGCGCCGGCATCCCGGCCGACGAGATCCCGGTCGTCCTGTCGGCCTTCGGACAGGGATCGATCGCCATCAAGAGCGCCGAACAGGGCACCGGGCTCGGGCTGCCGATCGTGCAGGGCCTGCTCGCCATGCACGGCGGCGAGTTCGAGCTCCACTCCAGGCTTCGCGAGGGAACCGAGGCAATCGCCATTTTTCCCGCAGCGCGCGTCATGGAGGAATTCCCCGCCCTCCCTACCCGCAGAGCGGACCGGCAGCGGCGCTGAACCCGGCGTTTCCCGGTCCGCTGCGGCCGGGCCCGGGCTTGCATTGCGCCGTCGCTTGTCCCATTTGGATCACCAACCGACCCTTCAACGGATACTGGTGAGCGGCATCACGACGATCGAATCGCCCTGCATACTCGTCTGCGTGATGGACGAGCGCTCGGGCTACTGTTTCGGCTGCGGACGCACGCGGCGGGAGATCGAGGACTGGATCGACATGACGCCGCAGATGCGCCGCGAGGTGATGGCGGGTCTGCCGGCCCGGCTGGAAACGGTCGAGCGCCGGCCGCGCCGGGAGACGAAACGTGCCCGCATGGCGCGCCAGCGCGGCGGCACGGTCTGATGGACCGCATTTTCTACATCATTCTCGCCATCCTGGGCGGCGGGCTGGTGATGCTGCTGGTCGCCGATACCAGCGGCACGATGTCGGACCTCGAGACCGGCCGTTTCGCCAACCTCGTCTACCTGGGGGCCCTGGCCACCGCGATAGCCGCGGGTATTCTGGTCTCGAGGCAGCGTTTCGGCGACATGGCGCGCACCCTGGCGCTTTGGCTGCTGATCGTGCTCGTGCTCATGGCCGGTTACGAATACCGTTACGAACTGCAGGATGTCGCAAGCCGGGTGAGCGGCGGATTGATCACCGGCAGCCCGCTGTCAGCCGAAGCAAATGGCCGTGCCACGGTCACCTTGCGCAAGAGGTTCGACGGGCATTTCGCGGCGCCCGTTGCCATCAATGGCGTCACGGTGGAGGCGCTGGTGGACACCGGCGCCACCACCTCCGTGCTGACCGCCGACGACGCCGTACGCGCCGGCTACGATCCGCAGGACCTGCGGTTCACGATTCCGGTGTCGACGGCCAATGGCGTCGCCAATGCGGCCCGGATCGTCGCCGACGAGGTGGTGATCGGCACCATCTCGCGCAAGCGGCTGCCGCTGCTGGTCGCGGAGGCCGGCCGGCTCGACCAGAGTCTGCTCGGGATGAACTTCATCGGCAGCCTGTCGGGCTTCGATGTGCGCGGCGATCGCCTGATCCTTCGCGACTGATGCTCGGCGTCGCGGTGCCGGTCATCGCTCGGTCCCGGTGCGCAAGGACCTGAAAGTCACCGAAT
>JAJFMR010000335.1 GCA_020696915.1 Rhizobiaceae bacterium
CGATTCTCAGAAGGCCGAGCACGTCGCCTTCGCGAAATTCCAGTTCTCCGTCCATGTAGGCTTCCGGGACCGCCAGCGACGGATCGAGGGCTATTGCGCGCTCTGCATGCTTGGTGAGGATGGCGATATGCACCCTGTCGCCCTGGCCGTCGCCGAACTCTCGGGTTTCGCCCCGCGGCCCGCTGACAGCGAGGTTGCCGGTTCGCAGAAGACCCCCGACAAGGCGCTGCAACAGAATGTTCATCACCACTCCGGCCGGACACTGCCCCAGGGGTCACTCTGCCCGATCAGGTTATGGTTGAAAAGTTCCTGCCGATTCAATGGTTAGATGACGGCGCGCCAGCCGGCGTTCCTTCCGACGCGCGGAAAGAAAAAAGCCCGGACGCAAGCTTGCGTCCAGGCTTTCCGATAAAAACTCTAACGATTCGCTCAGGCTTCTTCCTCGGCCTCGTTCGGGTCGAAAAAGCTGTCGGGGCGGGCGTTGTCGTTTATGTCCTCGCCATAGATCGCTTCGGCGGTGGTCAAGGTCTCGCCCTTCGCCTGGCGCTCGGCTTCGTCGGCAGTCCGGGCGATGTTGAGCGTGATCGTCACCTCCACCTCCGGGTGCAGCGCAATCGCCACGTTGGTGACACCGATCGCCTTGATCGGCTGATTGAGTTCGATCTGGTTGCGGTTCACCGAAAAGCCGCCCGCAGCCAGGAGTTCGGCGATGTCGCGGGTCGACACCGAGCCGTAGAGCTGGCCGGTCTCGCCGGCGGACCGGACCGCAATGAAGCTCTTGCCGTCGAGTTTTTCGGCTATCTGCTGCGCTTCGGACCTGCGCTCCAGATTGCGCGCCTCGAGCTGGGTTCGCTGGCCTTCGAACTTCTTCTTGTTGGCTTCGTTGGCGCGCAGCGCCTTGCCCTTGGGCAACAGGAAATTGCGGGCGAACCCGTCCTTGACCCGGATGGTGTCACCCATCTGGCCGAGGCGGGCGATACGTTCGAGCAGAATGACTTCCATTGTCATGTCCTTTCCGGGCCGATTGAACGGCCCAAGTGGTTTCGAAGGACAGCTGGAGAACCAGTCGGTGCGGACGCGCCGCCCATCGTGCGCAGTACCGCTGTCGCTGTCCTGCCGTCCTGGCAGTTAGGGTCGCCACCGACCCAACCCGGGATTGTCTGCACCGGCCTGCCGCGCCCGTCGCGGCAGGCTGTGCGGCGCGGGACGATCCCGCGCCGCAACCCATGTCATTTCACGATATAGGGCAGCAAGGCGAGGAAGCGGGCCCGCTTGATCGCCCTGGCGAGCTCACGCTGCTTCTTCTGGCTTACCGCCGTTATGCGCGACGGCACGATCTTGCCGCGCTCGGAGATATAGCGCTGCAGGAGACGTACATCCTTGTAGTCGATCTTCGGTGCATTCGCGCCGGAGAACGGACAGGTCTTGCGGCGGCGATGGAACGGCCGCCTGGTGGGAATCTGATTGATGTCGACCATTACTCGGTACCTCCTTCGACGGCCTCACGCGGACGGCGCGGGCCACGGTCGCCGCCCTCGCGGTCTCCGAACGAGCGAGGGCCGCGGTCGCCCCTGTCGCGATCGCCGAAGGAGCGGGGACCGCGATCGCCGCGGTCGCGGTCGCCGAAGCTGCCGCGGTCGGAGCGCTCCTCCCGCTTCTGCATCATTGCAGAGGCGCCTTCCTCATGCTTCTCCACCTTGACGGTCAGGAAGCGAAGCACGTCTTCGGACAGTCCTTCCTGCCGCTCAAGCTCGTTGAGGGCCGCAGGCGGACAGTCGAGGTCCATCAGTGTATAATAGGCCTTCCGGTTCTTCTTGACCCGGTAGGTAAGGGATTTCAGTCCCCAGTTCTCGACCCGGCCGACCGATCCGCCGCCAGAAGCAATGACGCCCTTGTAATGTTCCACAAGCGCGTCGACCTGCTGCTGCGACAGATCCTGCCGGGCAATAAACACATGTTCGTAGAGAGCCATCGTTTTTGCCTTTCGTTTCCGTCCCTGTCGGTCCCGCGGCAAAAGCCTCTGCGACTTCTCTTGACCGCAGAGCGGGAAGAAAGGCGCACGTCGAGACGGTCGAGAGCGGAGACACGGGAGGCGGAAGCACTTCAGGCTTCACACGGTCGACTGCTTCCCCATCGGAAAACAACCTCCGGCCCTCCGTTCAGCCCCCAGCAGGACCGGCAGATTGCGGCGGCTCATACAGGGGAATGCCCGCCAACGCAAGCTTCGTCCCCCCATCGGTCGTTGCGGCTTCAGACGGATCCTTCGCGGTGGCCGAACTCCGGGAAGAAGCGGCGCAAGGCGTGCCGGCGGCCGAACATGATGTCATACTGGAGAAGGCGAAAATCGCGGATGGCCGGTTCGATCTCCTTCTGCCGGACCCAGTCCTGCGTCGCCGCTCCCCCGGAACCGATCAGCAGGGATCGCTCGATGACGGGATAGCGCTTGTGAACCTCGCCGAGAAAGCCGGTGTAGAAGGGATGGCTGATGCCGGCGGTGCGCAGCACGTGCAGCGGCAGGAAGGCGGGACTGACGGCACCGACTTCGGCCGCCGGGCCGGAACGATTCGACCATATGACGAGCGGCGTCTGCCGGTGCTCGGCCATTGCCGCCGGCGGCTCTTTCCTCGGTGCCACCGGTTTGTCGAGGAAGCCGGTCTCTTGATAGACCGGGCCGAGCGGCGGCAGATGGTCGCCGAAGAACGCGATTACGGTCGGCCGGGTGCGCTTTCTGGCCCAGTCGATCAGCCGGGCCAGGCCGCGGTCCGCGTCCGCCATTCCTTCCGCATAGGTTGCAAGCGACCCGCGCGCCCATTCACTGATGCCGGCTTTCACCTCGGTCCCGCTGTCGGGATACCGGTTCGGCTCGTAAGGCCCATGGCTCTGCAGCGACACGGCAAACAGAAAGAGAGGCCTGTCGGTGGCGTCGGCCTGGCGGATGATTTCGTCCGTGAAGGCCGCGTCGGAGGCCAGGGGCCCGCGTGTCGGCATGGGGGGCATGTTCTCGGCCGAAAGGAAGCGGTCGAACCCGAACCACTCGTAGACGGGTGCCCGGTTCCAGAACCAGCCTTCGAACGGGTGGATCGCGCGGGTCGCATATCCCTGGCTGCCGAGGAAGGTGGCGAGGGAGGGCACATCCTTCCGCACATATTGCTGATAGGGGATGCTGCCATAGGGCAGGAAAGCGTTGGAGAAGCCGGTCAGCGCCTCGAATTCGACGTTGGCGGTCATGCCGCCGAATTCAGGCGAGAAGACGGACCCTGACTGCAGGGCCCTTGCCGTCGGCAACGGGTCGGGCGTGATTGTCACGCCCGGCAGGCGCGCCGGATCCCAGAAGGAGTCGCTCATCACCATGATGATGTCGGGGCGTTCTTCGGGCATGGAGACGGCCGCGCCGGCAGGCGCGGTGATGGCTTCCATGGCGGTCCGGTCGTAACCATCGGGGGTGGTCACGTTGGCCATAGGCACGTTGAGCGCGAAGGCAAGTGCAAAGCCGTTGCTGGCGTAGTTCTCCTTCTGGTCCCACATCTTCGGGATGATCTGCAGGCGGTCACGCGTCCACGAGAAGGTGGCGTAATCCATGATCGAGACGAAGAAGGCGAGGGCCGGCACGACCACCGCCAGCCGCGCAACCCTGAAGCGCAGCGGGATCGGCGCCATCCGGCGCCGCCAGACGCGCCACAGAACTGCAAGACCCGCCAGGGCCGCGATGCTCCCGACACCGGTGAGGACTGCCATCAGCGGACGTTCCGCAGCGAGCAGCGGCAGCAATTCGAATATCTGACGCGCATACAGGAAATCCGTCGGGTAAAGCGGATCGCCA
>JAJFMR010000035.1 GCA_020696915.1 Rhizobiaceae bacterium
GGACACGTCCATCAGACAAAACATCACCGCATTGGCGTTGGGCACCGGCTGCGGGTCGAACCGGTTGAACCTTATGTCGACCGGATCGACGTAGGAGATCAGCCGGCGCCGGCGCTCCAGCCGTGCGAGCTCCTCGCGCAATGCCTCGATCCGCCGCGCCACGGCCGCACTCGGCCGGTCGTTCTCAAGCCCTGCGATCTCCTCGGCAACGGCCTCCAGCGCCTCCCGTTTCGGCCGTCTCAGGGCGATGCGACGGCCGTGGCTGTTGCGCATGGTGCGCCCGACATTGATGTTGGTCGGCGCGCCGGTGACCGCAAAGCCGGCGCGCCGCGGCTTGAATGCCACGACCTCCTTGAGATTGAGCTTGACCAGATCCGGAAGCTCGAGGTCCTCGAAAAAGAGGTCGAGCACCTCCTCGCGCGACAGCACGAAGCGGAAATCGTCCTCGGACGGCTGCATGGTCGGTGAAGACCCCTTGGCGCCTCCACCCTGGGCGGGCTTCGGAATGCGGTCGCCCGGATTGAATTGCCGATTGCCCGGCAGCACATGCTGGCGCTGACCGCTGTCACGGGCGTCCGCGAAGCGCGGCTCGCCGGTCCCCCGGTCGGGCATCGGCACGGCATGATCGGCGTCGACATCGGTAATCTTGCCGGTGCGGATCTGATCCCTGATGCTGCGCTTCAGGTCCTCGCGAACCCGCCGCAGGAAACGCTGCCTGTTGCCCAGGCTCTTGTCCTTCGGGTTCAGGCGGCGATCGATGAAGGTCGGCATGAACGGCCCCCGGAAAGTGGCTTCAGCCTGCCTTGTTCACCCGCATATACCAGTCCACCAGACGGCGTACCTGGCGCTCGGTATAGCCTCGCTTGATCATCCGCTGCACGAATTCCGCGTGCCGCGTCTCCGTGGCGCTGTCCTGCTTGGAACCGAAGCTGATCACCGGCAGCAGGTCCTCGACCTGGCCGAACATCCGTCTCTCGATGACTTCGCGCAGCTTCTCATAGCTCGTCCATGAAGGGTTGCGGCCATTGTTGCGGGCCCGGGCGCGCAACGCGAACTTGACGACCTCGTTCCTGAAGTCCTTGGGATTGGCGATGCCGGCCGGCTTCTCGATCTGCGAGAGTTCCGTGTCCAGCACGGCGCGATTGAGGATCTGGCCGGTGTCGGGGTCCTTGAAATCCTGGTCCTCGATCCAGGCATCCGCGTAGGCGATGTAGCGGTCGAACAGGTTCTGCCCATACTCGCTGTAGGACTCCAGATAGGCCTTCTGGATCTCGTGGCCGATGAACTCGGCATACCGCGTGGCCAGTTCCGATTTCACGAATTCGAGATAGGCCGCCTCCATCTCCTTCGGAAACTGCTCGCGCTTGATCGCCTCCTCGAGGATGTACATCAGGTGCACGGGATCGGCCGCCACCTCCTCCGTGTCGTAGTTGAAGGTCTGCGACAGGATCTTGAAGGCGAAGCGCGTGCTGACGCCAGTCATCCCCTCGTCGACGCCAGCGGCGTCGCGATATTCCTGGACCGACTTTGCCTTGGGGTCGGTTTCCTTGAGGTTCTCGCCATCATAGACGCGCATCTTGGTATAGGTCGGCGAATTGTCGTGCGCGGCCAGCCGCGTCGAAATCGTGAAGCGGCTCAGAATGTCGAGCACCTCGGGAGCGCACGGGCTGTCGGCCAGTTCGCTCTCGCGCAGGAGCTTCTCGTAGATCTGCCGCTCCTCGGTGACGCGCAGGCTGTACGGTACCTTGACCACGAGGATGCGGTCGAGGAACGCCTCGTTGTTCCGGTTGTTCTTGAACTGCAGCCATTCCGACTCGTTCGAATGGGCAACTATGATGCCCTGATAGGGGAAGGCGCCGAAATTCTCGGTGCCGTTGTAACTGCCCTCCTGGGTCGCCGTCAGCAGCGGATGCAGAACCTTGATCGGCGCCTTGAACATCTCGACGAATTCGAGAAGTCCCTGCGTGGTCCGGTTCAGTCCGCCGCTGTAGGAATAGGCGTCGGGGTCCGACTGGCTGAAATTCTCGAGCTGCCTGATGTCGACCTTGCCGACCAGGGCGGAGACATCCTGATTGTTTTCGTCGCCGGGCTCAGTCTTCGCGATGCCGATCTGCCGGAGCCGCGACGGCATCAGCCTGACGACGCTGAACTTGGAAATGTCGCCCGAAAGTTCGTGCAGGCGTTTAGCCGCCCAGGGTGAGATCAGGCCGTTCAGCCGGCGCCGGGCGATGCCGTATTTCTCCTCCATCAGATCGCCCATGCGATCGGGATTGAAAAGGCCAAGCGGCGATTCGAATACCGGGCTGATCTCGTTGCCGGCCTTCAGCGTGTAGATGGGGCGCTCTTCCATGAGCTTCTTCAGCCGCTCCGCGAGGGAGGACTTGCCGCCACCGACGGGGCCAAGGAGATAGAGGATCTGCTTGCGCTCTTCGAGCCCCTGGGAGGCATAGCGGAAGTAACCCGCAATGCGCTCGATCGTGTCTTCCATGCCGTAGAAGTCGGAAAAGGATGGATAGACCTTGATCGTCCGGTTCCCGAAAATGCGTCCGAGCCGCTCGTCCTTGCTGGTGTCGATGAGGTTCGGCTCGCCGATCGCCTCGACCATTCGCTCCGGGGCCGAGGCATACATGGACTTGTCCTCGCAACAGGCGAGGAGATACTGCTGGAGACTCATCTCCTCCTGGGCGGCTTTCTCGTAAATCTCTGAAAAAAGGTCGAAGACGTCGGTCTGCTTCGCGTGCATGGCTGCCTCGCAGCGTGGGGCGGTGGGTTGCCTTGTTTACACGGCCCACGTGTTCAACTGCCGGAAAGGCTTGTGGTTCCTTCACGTCGCAGAGAGTGAAACACCCCGGGCCCTGCTTGCGACCTCCGGAACGCGCTTCGCCCGCTCAGTGTTCCCAACAAAGGCATGCGCAAAAGCGAATCACCGGCAACCGCAGCATCGATGGGGCCACAGGAGTCGGGCCAAAATGAGTCTTTTCCGGTGAGCCACGGCGGCGATGGAGGAAGGCGGGCGCGGCCGATCGTCAGGCCCGCCCCGCCCAGGCCTCCTCACGCGCGGTCCCGGCGATCGAAAGCTTCGCCCCCGCCGCGTCGAGCGCTGCCGCGATCTCGGGCGGCGGCGGCCGGTCGGTCGCAAGCTCGGTGAAGCCATCGAAATCGCAGACCTGAACGAGGCCCTGCTTGCCGAACTTGGTATGATCCGTGACGACGATTGCACGGCTGCCCCTTCCCAGCACGACCCTGGCGAACTCGGCCTCTTCGAGCACATAGTCCATCACACCCATCGCGGCGCTCACGGCGCCGGCCGAGATCACAGCATGATCGACGGCGAAGCGGCTCACGAATTCGATCGCCGAAACGCCGAAAGAGGCGCCCGAATCGGTGCGCAACTCGCCGCCGGCCATGTAGACCTTGTTGCCGTTCACGGTAGCGAGCGTCCTTGCTATGTCGGAGGAATTGGTCACTACGGTAAGGCGGCGGTGGCTGGTTAGCTCCCGCGCCAGAAAGCTGGTTGTCGTGCCGGTGTCGAGCATTATCGATTCACCGTCGACGATGGTGGCGGCCACCAGCCGGGCTATCGCCCGCTTGGCTTCCGCATTCTCCCGCATGCGCCGCTCGAACGGCGCCTCGCCCACGAAGGCGGGCAGGCCGATCGCCCCATGCATCTTGAGGACGGTACCATCGCCGGCCAGGGGCTTGACGTCGCGGCGAATCGTTTCCAGCGACACGCCGAGCCGTTCGGCCAGGCTGGCGATGGTGACGGTACCCTCCTCCTGCAGCAGCCTCAGGATCTCGCCGTGGCGCCTCGAATGATTCATGGTGTTCTCTATCTGGATACTTGACGATAATGTCCGTTTCCGGTCGACAATTCCCGCTGCAGCGCCGGAAAACAAGGGTTTCGGGCACAAAAACTAAAAATGCCACACCGTCTCGTTGACAATGGCGCTTCGCAGGTCCGACAGTTCGCCGGCGGGGCTGCGTTGGCGCCGGCGATCTGGAGCAGGCGCTTTGGCGAAGGATGGTGCCAGGAGGAAGAAGGCCGGCGTCTCGACGGAGGACCGGATCCGCGCTCTGCCGCTCTGGAACGGCTCGATAACGATCGAGCCGCTGAAGGGCGGCCTCAGCAACGAGAGCTATCTGGTCCGCGACGCCGGCGGCCGGCATGTCGTGCGCTTCGGACGCGATTTCCCGTTTCACCATGTGGCTCGCCAACGCGAGGTCATGACGGCAAGGGCCGCGCACGAAGCGGGCTTTGCGCCGGCGGTGCGGTATTCGGAGCCGGGGCTGATGGTGACCGCCTATCTCGGTGCCAGGACCTTTGCCGCGTCAGATGTGCGCGCCAACCGCGAAAGGATCGCCCGACTGATACGGGCATTCCACACCGAGATGCCGAAGCATGTCTCGGGTGCCGGCTTCATGTTTTGGGTCTTCCACGTCATCCGGGACTATGCCAGGACGCTGCTGTCCGGCGGCAGCCGCATGGCGCCTTCCGTGCCCGCCTACCTGGAACTCGCCGAACAGCTGGAGCGGCAACAGCGGCCGCTGGCGATCGTCTTCGGTCACAACGATCTCCTGCCGGCCAATCTCCTCGACGACGGCCAACGGCTCTGGCTCATCGATTTCGAATATGCCGGCTTCGGCACGGGGATGTTCGACCTGGCGGGTGCTGCGTCCAATGCCGGGATGAGCGAGGACGAATCGGACGAACTGCTCGCCACTTACTTCGATTGCCGGCCGGATTTCGGTCTGAGGCGCGCCCATGCCGCCATGCAATGCGCATCCCTGCTGCGGGAAGCCATGTGGAGCATGGTCTCGGAACTCTATCTCTCCGCACCCGGGGCGGACTATGCCGCCTATACGGCGGAGAACCTGACGCGCCTTGATGCCGCGCTTTGCTCCTACCGCGCCAGATTCGGGGACCTGCCTTCATGAAGCTGCCATCACATGCCGGGATCGTTGTCATCGGAGGCGGTATCATCGGCTGCTCTACGGCCTACCATCTCGCCCGCGACCACCGGGCGGACGTCATTCTCCTGGAGCAGGGAAAGCTGACCTGCGGCTCGACCTGGCACGCCGCCGGACTGGTCGGCCAGTTGCGCTCGTCGGCGTCGATCACCCGTGTACTCAAATATTCCGTCGAGCTCTACAAGGGGCTGGAGAAGGAGACGGGGCTCGCCACCGGCTGGAAGATGACCGGCTGCCTGAGGCTGGCGACCAACCAGGATCGCTGGACCGAGTACAGGAGGCTCGCCACCACGGCGCGGAGCTTCGGCATGGAGATGCACCTCGTCTCGCCGGCCGAGGTGAAGCGCATGTGGCCCCTGATGAACGTCTCGGATCTCGTCGGCGCCTCCTGGCTGCCCACCGACGGGCAAGCCAGTCCGTCCGACATCGCGCAGTCTCTTGCCCGGGGCGCCCGCATGCATGGGGCGCGAATCTTCGAGGGCGTGCGCGTCGACGGCTTCGCGATGAAGGATGGCACGATCACCGCCGTGAAGACCGCGATGGGCGACATCGGCTGTGACAAGGTGGTCAATTGCGCCGGACAGTGGGCAAGGCAGCTCGGTGCAAAGGCCGGCGTCACCGTTCCCTTGCAGCCGGTGAAACACCAGTACATCGTCACCGAACGGATCGACGGCCTGCCGGCCGGGGCCGCGACGATCCGCGACCCCGACCGGCGCACCTATTTCAAGGAAGAGGTGGGCGGACTGGTGATGGGCGGCTACGAGCCCAACCCGATCGCCTGGACGGCCGGCGACGTGCCTGACGATTTCGAGTTCCGGCTGTTCGACGACGACTTCGACCATTTCGAGCAGCATCTCGCCGCGGCCATCGCACGGGTGCCCGCGCTTGCCGAGACCGGGGTCAAGCAGATGATCAACGGTCCCGAGAGTTTTACGCCGGACGGCAACTTCATCCTCGGCGTCGCGCCTGAATGCAGGAACATGTTCGTGGGCGCGGGCTTCAACGCCTTCGGAATCGCCTCGGGCGGCGGCGCCGGCTGGGTGCTGGCGCAATGGGTGGTCGACGGCGAGGCGCCGCTCGACCTGTGGGTCGTCGACATCCGCCGTTTCTCGGAGCTGCACCGGGACCGACAATGGGTGCTGGAGCGGACGCTCGAAGCCTATGGCAAGCACTACACGATCGGCTTTCCGCACGAGGAATACCTTTCCGGGCGGCCGCGGATCGTCTCGCCGCTCTACGACAGGTTGAAAGCGCACGGCGCCGTCTTCGGTTCGAAGCTCGGCTGGGAGCGGCCGAACTGGTTTGCCGCCCCGGGGGTCGAGGCCCGCGACATCCATTCGATGGCGCGCCAGAACTGGTTCGAGGCGGTCGGCGCGGAGCACGCGCATGTCCGCCGGCATGTCGGCATCTTCGACCAGTCTTCCTTCGCCAAGTACGAGCTTTCGGGCAAGGACGCGGCAAGGGCGCTCGACTGGATCTGCGCCAACGACGTGTCGAAGGAACCGGGACGACTTACCTACACGCAGCTTCTCAACAGCCGTGCCGGCGTCGAGGCGGACCTGACGGTGGCCCGGCTCGGCGAAGACAGATTCTACATCGTGACGGGGACCGGCTTCCGCACGCACGATCTCGCCTGGATCCGCGAGCATGTCGGCAAGGGCCTGCAGGCGGAGCTGGCCGACGTCACGGAGCGTTATGGGACGCTCTCCCTGATGGGCCCGGAATCGCGAGAAGTGCTTTCGGCGGTGTCGGACACCGATGTGTCAAACACGGCATTCCCGTTCGGCCATGTTCGCGAGATGAAGCTTGCCGGGCATGCAGTGCGGGCGCTGAGAATAACCTATGTCGGCGAGCTCGGCTGGGAACTGCATGTGCCGATCGCGGCAACCGGCGAGGTGTTCGACGCGCTGATGAGAGCAGGAAAGCCGAACATCCGGCCGGTCGGCTATCGCGCGCTGGAATCGCTCCGGCTCGAAAAATCCTATCGTGCCTGGGGGGCCGACATCACGCCGAACGACACGCCGTTCGAGGCGGGGCTGGGCTGGGCGGTGAAACTCGGTAAGAACATCGATTTTCTCGGGCGGCGGGCGCTCGAAGCGCTCGATGGCGAGCCGCTCAAGAAGCGCTTGGCGGGTTTCACCGTCGATGATCCCGACATCGTGCTCGTGGGCCGCGAGACGATCCTGCGCAATGGCCAGCCGGTCGGCTACCTGACCAGCGGCGGCTACGGCTATACGATCGCCAGAAATGTCGGCTACGGCTACGTCCGCAACGCTTCAGGCGTCGACGATGCCTTCCTGACGGCGGGCGACTGGGAGCTGGTCGTCGCAACCGAGCGCACGCGCGCCACACTCCACATGAAGCCACCCTACGATCCGGCCGGCGAAAGGCCAAGGAGCTGACGCCGGCGTACGAGGCGGCGCTGCCGAAGTCGGGTGACGCGGGGAGGTTCTTCGGGCTGCGCGCGGTCAAGATTATCGCCGACGGGTACAATTTAATTTCGACGTCGTGCAATGGATTTCGGTAATCTCAGCCCGGCCCTTGAGAAGGCGGATGCTTAATTGGCAATCTGCCGAATGATGTCCGCCAACGCTGATGGATTCCGCGTGCCATGCCGGCGCGCTTTGGCCTGCATCCGGTATGTGCCTCCGGCTTCGGTCCGGTCCTTCAGATGACGCCGCGCGGCACCGATTCGTCCGGCACCCCCTCGACCACCTTCTGGCGGTGGAAGATGAAGAGGCCAGCCACGACCACTATCGCCGAGCCGGCCAGTATGCGTGTGCCCGGCACGTCGCCGAAGAAGGCGAAGCCGAAGACCACGGCCCACAGCAGCAGCGTGTAGTGCAAAGGCGCCAGCGTCGAGGCGGGGGCAAGCTTCAGCGCCCGCGTGATGAGGAGATGCGCAGCGCACGAGACGATGCCGAGCAGCAGCATGGCCCCGACGTCGAAACCGCCGGCGGTCCGCCAGGTGCCGATGGCAAGCACCGCGCCAACCGCCAGCGTGCCCAGTGTCTGCCAAGTCACCAGCGTGGTGTCGCTGGTGCCGCGCAGGACGCGGCTGAGGATGATCGCGAAGGCGAAGGCCAGGCTGCCGACCAGCGCGAACACAGAGGCGGGGGACAGGGCGGCCGGGGTCGGCTGCAGCATGATCAGGACGCCGACGAAGCCGAGCAGAATGGCCGACCAGCGGCGCCAGCCGACCCTCTCGCCGAGCAGCAGATGCGACAGTGCCGCGACATAGATCGGACCGGCCATGTAGAAGCTCATCACGTCGGCCAGCGGAAGATAGACGACCGCCGCGTAGAACAGAGCCGTGTCGAGCGTCGTGGTGACGACGCGCAGGACCTGCAGGACGGGGCGATCGACATGGAAGAGCCTGCCGACGCCCTGGCGCGCGATCATCGGCCCGAGCACGAAGAAGGCGCCGATGGAGCGGACCAGCACCACCTGCCCGACCGAGAAGCTGGCGACCAGCCATTTTCCCATCGCGTCGTTCAGCGCGAACAAGAAATCGCCCAACAGCATCAGGAGGATACCGGCGAGCACGACGTTGCCCGGAAGTGCGCGAAAGGAAGCCATCGATGATCCAAGGGGCGGCAGCCGGACCCGCCGGCGGCGGTCCTGCCGGCGGCAGCGTCCGCCTGTTATCGCGCGGAACGTGCCATTTGCGAGGGAAAACAGGTGGGCCACGATCCGAATGCGAACCGTCGGACGATTGGAGGAGCGTGACGAGAGCGGTGTCACGAAGGCAGATGTCGCGGACGGCGGCGCGAGACGGTCGGCGGACGGCCGTCGATCGACAGGCGCGTCACCAGCCTTTCGCGCTCCGCCACCACCTTGCCGCGCGCCACCACGCAAAGCCGATCGGCGCGCAGCCTTATCGCCTCGACCGGATCGGCCGCATCGAGCACCACGAGGCTGGCGACCTTGCCCGCCGTCAGGCCGAAATGATCGAGGCCCATGATCGCGGCATTGACCGAAGTGACTATGTCGAAACAGTGGGCCATCTCGGCGGGGCTGGTCATCTGCGCGACGTGCAGGCCCATGAAGGCGACGTCGAGCATGTCGGCGGTGCCGAGCGGGTACCAGGGGTCGAGAACACAGTCCTGGCCGAAGCCGACGCGAATGCCGGCGCGAATCATCTCGGGAACCCGCGTCATGCCCCGCCGCTTCGGATAGGTGTCGTGGCGGCCCTGGATGACGATGTTGATCAGCGGGTTGGGAATGGCCGAGACGCCGGCCTCGGAGATCAGCGGCAAGAGCTTGGAGACGTAGTAATTGTCCATCGAGTGCATCGAGGTCAGGTGCGACCCGGCCACCCTGTTTTGCAGGCCGAGGCGGCGCGCCTCGAAGGCGAGCTGCTCGATGTGGCGCGACAGCGGGTCGTCGGTTTCGTCGCAGTGCATGTCGACCATCAGCCCGCGCCTGGCGGCGATCTCGCAGAGCTCGGTCACCGAACGGCGGCCGTCATCCATGGTCCGCTCGAAATGCGGAATGCCGCCGACGATGTCGACGCCCTTGTCGAGCGCCCGGATGGTGTTTTCCCGGGCGCCGGCCGAGCGGTAGTAGCCATCCTGCGGGAATGCGACCAGTTGCAGGTCGAGATAGGGCGAGACCTGCTTCTTCACCTCGAGCAGCGCATCGACGGCGAGCAGCCGGTCGTCACATGTGTCGACATGCGTGCGGATGGCAAGCAGGCCCATGGAGACCGCCCAGTCGCAATAGGCGAGCGCCCGGTCGCGGACGGCCTCGCGGGTGAGCAGCGGCTTCAGCTCGCCCCATAGCGCAATGCCCTCGAGCAGCGTGCCCGACCGGTTTATGCGCGGAATGCCGTAGGACAGCGTCGCGTCCATGTGGAAATGCGGATCGACGAATGGCGGCGACACCAGCGCGCCTTGCGCATCCACGACCCGGCCGGCCGCGGCTTCGAGGCGCGGTTCGACCGCCGCGATCCGCTCGCCCGAAATGCCGATGTCGGCGACGCTTCCGTCGGGCAGCGTGCCGCCTCTGACGATCAGGTCGAAACTCATCTTTCGCCTTTCTGGTAGGGGATCATCAGCGCCTTCGGGTAGGTAGCGCGGCGGGCCACCAGCACCAGCGCCAGGATCGACAGGACGTAGGGCATCATCAGGAACAGCTGGTAGGGCACGACGCCCCCGGACAGCTGCTGCAGCCGTATCTGATAGGCATCGAAGGCGGCGAACAGGATGGCGCCGAGCAATGCCTTTCCGGGGCGCCAGGAGCCGAAGACCACCAGCGCGATGGCGATCCAGCCACGGCCGTTGATCATCTGAAAGAAGAAGGAATTGAAGGCGGACATGGTCAGGAAGGCGCCGCCGACGGCCATCAGCGCGCTGCCCGCCATGACGGCGCCGACACGGATGGCGGTGACCGAGATGCCCTGCGCCTCGACGGCGGCCGGGCTCTCGCCGGCCGCGCGGACGGCGAGGCCGAGCGGGGTCCGGTAGAGCACCCAGGCGACCAGTGCGACGCTCGAGAACGCCAGATAGGTCAGCGGCGTCTGCGAGAACAGCGCTTCGCCGAGCACCGGGATCCCGGACAGCCCCGGGATGGGGAACGGCTCGAACGGCGCGATCTTCGGCGGCGACGTGACTTCCGGCAGGGCCAGGCGGTAGGTGAAATAGGTGAGGCTGGTGGCAAGCAGCGTGATGCCGATGCCGACGACATGCTGCGAGAGGCCGAGCGGCACGGTCAGCAAAGCGTGCAGCAGACCGAACATGCTGCCCGCAAGGGCTGCCACGAGCACGCCGGACCACAGGTCGCCGCCGGCGTAGACGGTGAACCAGCCGGCGAAGGCGCCCGCCGTCATGATGCCCTCGATGCCGAGATTGAGCACGCCGGCGCGCTCGCAGACCAGTTCGCCCATGGTCGCGAAGATCAGCGGCGAGGCGATCCGGATGGCGGCCACCCAGAAGGAGGCGGTGAACAGGATGTCGATGGCATCCATGTCAGCACCGCTCCGCGGCGTGGCGAACGCGGCTTTCGTGCCGCCGGCACGAGGCAGGCAACTCGCATATAAGTTCTTTCCAGCGATTAGTTGTCCCCGCTTTTGCCCCCTCCCCACAAGCGGGAGGGGGACTGCGCCATTGCCGCTTCGGCCCGGATTCATCAGCCGTTGGATGCGCGGTGCGGCGCCCGGAGGTTGCTTCCCCCTTGTGGGGAGGGACACGGGTGGGGGTACATTCTTTTGCGATTGCCATCGACACCATCATCTCCATCGCACCCGGAAGCGGGAGAAGAGGATCGCTGCGACCATGGTCAAAAGGGCGGTGGCCACCATGACGTCGGCGATGTAGCTCGGCACGCGCGCCGTCCGGCTCATCGCATCGGCGCCGACGAAGATGCCGGCCACAAAGATCGCCGCTGCGACCACGCCGAGCGGATTGAGCATGGCCAGCATCGCCACCACGATGCCGGAGTAGCCAAAGCCAGGCGACAGGTCCAGCGTCAGGTTGCCCTTCAGGCCGGCGACTTCCGAAAATCCGGCAAGGGCGGCAAGGCCGCCCGAGAGCAGCGCCGTCTTCATCAGCACGCCGTCCACCGCAATTCCCGCAAAGCCGGCGGCAGCCGGATTGTGGCCGACCGCCCGCATCTGGTAGCCGAGCACCGTTCTGGCCATGACGACCCAGACGGCCACTGCCGAAAGCACGGCGAGCACGAAGCCGAAGTGCAGCCTTTTGCCCGCGACCAGCCGCGGCAGCTGCGCTTCGGCCGCGACCCGCGGCGATTGCGGCCAGCCAAGTCCCATCGGATCCTTCAGCGGCCCTTCCAGGAGCATCGACACGAACAGCAGCATGATGAAGTTCAGGAGCAGCGTGGTCACGACCTCGTCGACGCCGAAACGCGTCTTGAGCAGGGCCGGTCCGAGCAGCAGTGCGGCACCTGCGGCCATGGCGCCGACGGCGATCACCGGCAGCAGGAAGGGAGCCGGAAGCGCCAGTGCGCCGGTGCCGAGCAGCACCGTCATGACGGCGCCGCCGTAGAGCTGCGCCTCGGCGCCGATGTTCCATAGTTTCGCCCGAAAGGCGACGGCGACGGCCAGGCCGGTGAAGATCAACGGCGTCGCCCTGGTCAGGGTCTCCAGCACCGCGAACTGCGAGCCGGCCGCACCCTTGCCAACGAGATAAAAGACGGAGAAGGGGGACGCCCCGGCTGCAAGGACCAGGATGGCCGATATGACGAGCGTCGCGGCAACCGCCGCCGCCGGGTAGAGAAGCAGCAGGACGAGCGGCGGCGCAGGCTTCGGCTCAAGCCGCATGCGGCGGCGCCTCCGCATGTCCCGCCATCAGTTCGCCGATGTCGCGGATCGTGCGTTCTCCCCGCGACGAGGGCACCGACAGACGACCCTTCGAGATGACCAGCAGGCGGTCGGACAGGGAGAGGATCTCCTCCAGATCTTCCGAGACCAGGAGGATCGCGGCGCCCCGCGCCCTCGCTTCGAGCAGCCTGCCGTGGACATAGGCGACGGCGCCGACGTCGAGACCGCGGGTCGGCTGGTTGGCGAGAATGATGCTGGGTTGCGGATCCAGCGCCCGGCCGAGGATCAGCTTCTGGATGTTGCCGCCCGACAGCAGCCTGACGCGCGCCTCGGGCGACGGGCACTTCACCTGGTAATCGGCGATGATTGCTTCGGCGAAACGGCGGGCTTCCTTCCAGTCGAGAAGGCCGCGCCGGCTGAACCTCGGGCTTGCGTGCCGCTCGGAGATGACGTTCTCGGTGACGCTCATGTCGCCGATGGTGCCTATGGCCTGCCGATCCTCCGGGATGCGGCCAATGCCGCTTGCCAGCGCCAGGCGCGGCGACCACGCGCCCACCTCGCTCGCCTGAACCGTCATGCTGCCGGAAAGCGGCTGCTCGGTGCCCGACAGAAGGCCGGCGAGAGCGGACTGGCCGTTTCCCGATACGCCTGCCAGCCCGGTAATCTCGCCGCCACGCAATGTCAGCGTGACGCGGTCGAGCGGCGGACCGCCGGGACGCCGCCGCGTCGACACGTTCTCGAGAATGAGCAGCGGCGGACCGGTGACGGCCGGCGGCACCGCCGGCGAGACCACCTCGCGCCCGACCATCAGTTCGGCAAGCTCCCGCCGCGTCGTCGCCGAGGTCGTCCGGGCGCCAGCCAGCCTGCCGCCGCGCAGCACCAGCACGCGATCGCTCACCGCCATCACCTCGTTGAGCTTGTGCGAGATGAAGATGACCGAAAGTCCGTCGGCGACCAGCAGCTTCAGGGTGGCGAACAGAGCGTCCGTTTCGGCCGGCGTCAGCACGGCGGTCGGCTCGTCCAGGATGAGCACACGGGCATCGCGGAAGAGCGCCTTCAATATTTCGACCCGCTGGCGCTCGCCAACCGACAGCGAGCCGACTGTTGCGCCCGGATCGACGGCGAGGCCGAATCTCGCGGACAGTTCCCGGATGCGTTGGCGCGCATCCCGCCGTCGCAGCCGAAGGGCCAGCAGCTTCTGCGTCCCGAGCACGATATTTTCGACGACAGTCATGTTGTCGGCCAGCGTGAAATGCTGGTGGACCATGCCGATGCCGGCGTCGAGCGCGGCGCGCGGGTCGCCGGGCGGAAGCGCGTCCCCGAAGGCCTCCACCGTTCCTGCATCGGCGACGTAGTGGCCGAACAGTATGTTCATGAGGGTCGTCTTGCCGGCGCCGTTCTCGCCGAGCAGGGCGACGACTTCGCCTTTCGCAAGTTCGAGCGACACCGAATCATTTGCAACAAGCGACCCGAAGCGCTTGGTGATCCCCGACAGGCGCAGGACGGCCGTTCCCTCTGTCATCCCCTACTCTCAGGCAAGATCAACTGCATGTGGAAAGTGCCCCGTCGCCGAGGTTTCTCTCCCCCTTTGTG
>JAJFMR010000036.1 GCA_020696915.1 Rhizobiaceae bacterium
TCGTCACATCTGAAATCTGGTCGGCGGGGCCTGCTGCTGACGGTCACCCGGCTGGCGCTGTCCGCACAGGTGTCCGCCGGCCGGCTCGCAGACCCGGGCGTGGAGCATCGCCCCCGCTATCCTGACGTTCTGCGCCTTCGAGGCCAAGCCGGTTTGCCGCCATTCGCCACGCTGGCGGCAAACCGTCATGAGCCCAGTCAGCGTCCTTTCCAGACGGGTTCGCGCTTTTCGGCGAACGCCCGAAACCCCTCCTGGTTGTCCTCCGAGCCATAGAGCTCGTCCACCGTCCGGAACTGGCGCCGCGTGATCCGGTTCATGGCGTCGCGGAAACTCAGCGCCTCGGCTTCCCGGGCCACCTCCTTGATCGCGGCGAAGACCAGCGGCGGCCCTGACGCCAGCAGCCGCGCCGCCTGCCAGACGCGCGCCTCCAGCCCCTCTTTCGGCAGCACCTCGGTGACGAGGCCCCAGCGATGCGCTTCGGCGGCATCCATCCAGCGGCCGGTCAGGAGAAGATCCATCGCCACGTGGTAGGGTATGCGCTTCGGAAGCTTGACGGTCGCGGCGTCGGCCAGCGTGCCGGCGCGGATTTCGGGCAGCGCGAAGCTCGAATGGTCGGCCGCGAAGATCAGGTCGCAGGAGAGCGCCAGCTCGAAGCCGCCGCCAACCGCCATCCCGCTGACGCAGGCGATCACCGGCTTGTTGAGGTCGCGTAGTTCCTGCAGCCCGCCGAAGCCGCCGACGCCGTAGTCGCCATCGACGGCATCGCCCGCCGCCGCTGCCTTGAGATCCCAGCCGGCCGAGAAAAACCTGTCGCCTGCCGTCCTCAGCACGGCGACCCGCAATTCGGGGTCGTCCCGAAAAGACCTGAACGTCTCGCCCATCAGCCGCGAGGTCTTCAGGTCGATGGCGTTGGCCTTGGGCCGGTCGAGCGTGACCTCGAGGATGGCGCCTTCGCGGCGCGCCGTCACGACTTCAGCCATCCTTTTCCTCCATGAGAGCGCTCCAGCAGCAGCACATCCGCGACGAAGGCGCCTTCGCCCTCCCGGCGGACGATCAGCGGATTGACCTCGAGTTCCTCGATGCCGCCGGGATGATCGAGCACGAAGGCGGCGATCTTCAGAACCGCGTCGACCGCCGCTCCTAGGTCCGCCCGCGGCCGGCCCCGAAACCCGTCGAGCAGCGGAAACAGCCTGAGGCCGCGCAGCGCCGCTTCGACCGTGTCACGGCTTGCCGGCAACAGCAGCGTAGCACTGTCCTGCAGAAGTTCGACCAGCACGCCGCCGGAACCGAGCGTCATCACCGGGCCGAAGACCGGGTCGGAGACGACGCCGACGATCAGCTCCGCAACGCCCCCCGCCACCATGCGCTCGACGTGGAGGCCCGTGCCGATGCCGGCCATTTCACAGGCCGCTTCGCGCACGGACACCGCGTCCCCGAGGCCCAGCCGGACTGCGCCCAGGTCGGATTTGTGGGTGAGGCCGAGCGCCTTGACGGCCACGGGAAAACCGAGGGCTGTCGCCGCGGCGACAGCCTCGTCGGGGTTCGCGGCCCGCCGTCCCTCCGGCACGGAGAGGCCGGCGGCGCGCAGCTTAGCCTTCGCCTGTGCCTCGTCCAGGACAAACGGAGCCAGAGGCTGCGCGGAGTTCCGGCCGGCACCAGCCACGGCTGCCGTTTCTGGTAACGCCCATGCCATGCCGATCGCCGCGGCGGCCTCTGTGGCATCGATCGCCTCGGCGATGCCGTGGAGCGGAACGATGCCCCCCTCGACGAGCCGGTCGGCATGCCCCTCCGGCAGGTTCTCGGCCATCGAGGCGACGATCGCGCCTTTCGCGGAATTGGCGGCCAGCGCCTTTCGGAATGCGTTTGCGGCGGTCCACCAGTCGGCATCCGAGCAGCGGTCGCCGCGCGGGAAATCCAGCACCAGAAGGTTGAGGTCGAAGCCGCCGGCGATCATGGCAGCGAAGGTGGCCTCCATCTCCGCTTCCCGGTTCCAGATGAAGGTGTGGTAGTCGAGCGGGTTGGCGACCGCCACCAGCGGGCCAAGCGTCGATTTCACGCGCGACGCGTGCTGCGGCTCGAGCGGCGGGAAACGCACCGATCGCCCCGCGGCGCTGTCGGCCATGACCGAGGCCTCGCCGCCGGAGCAGCTCATCGACGACAGTTTCCCGCCTCGCAGCGGACCGGCGACGTGCAGGAGCTTCAGTGTCTCCAGAAAGGCCGGGATCGTGTGGACGCGGGCAATGCCGAGCCGCTTCAGGAAGGCATCCGAAGCAACATCCGACCCGGCGAGCGACGCCGTATGCGACACGGCAGCCTTCCGCGCCTGCTCCGAGCGGCCAACCTTCATCGCCACGATCGGCTTGCGAAGCTCACGGGCCCGCGCCGCCAGAAGCTCGAAACCTGCTACCCTGTCGAAACCCTCGATGTGCAGCCCCAGCGACGTCACCCTGTCGTCTTCGATCAGGCCGAGCGCCATGCCGGAAAGCCCGGTCTGCGCCTGGTTGCCCGCCGTCATCAGGAAGGCGATCGGCAGGCCGCGCGCCTGCATGGTCAGGTTGCAGGCGATGTTGGAGGACTGGGTGATGATCGCCACCCCCCGCTCGCCGGCCCTCAGGCGGCGGCCGCCGTGCTGGTCGGGCCACAGCAGCGCACCGTCGGCATAGTTGATCAGTCCGTAGCAGTTCGGGCCGACGAGCGGCATGTCGCCCGCAGCAGCGACCAGCCGCGCCTGAAGATCGTGGCCCTGGGCATCGTCGCCGGCTTCACGGAATCCCGATGCGTACGCGATCGCGCCGCCCGAGCCCCGCCGCGCCAGTTGCCGGACGAGGTCGATGGTGAGCTGACGGTTCACGCCGACGAAGCTCGCGTCGGGGGCGGCAGGCAGGTCTTCGACCGACCGGAACGCCCTGATGCCGTGCACCTCCTGGCGGGTCGGGTGCACCGGCCAGATGTCGCCGGCAAATCCCATCTTCAGCGACTGCTCGACGACCGCCGCAGCCTGGCTGCCGCCGAACACCGCAATCGTCTGCGGGCGCAGCAGCCGCTCGAGTCTATGCACCGGCGCGCCCTTCCGCCGCCGCCGGCCGCATCCGAAAAGCGCCTTCACCCCCACCCGGACCTTCGGTCCGACCTCCCCACGAGGGGGAGGTTAGGCGCGAGGCCATCGATGCCCTGCCGCCAACTACCGTAAGGACTTCCGCGCCACGTCTCGTCTGATCGGTCCGCATGGAATGGGGTGCAGAGCGGGACCTTGGCTCACAGCGTTTTCGGTTTGGCGCCCCACCTCCCCCTAGTGGGGAGGTCGGACCGCAGGTCCGGGTGGGGGTAATGGCGCCGGCCTTCCGACATGACCCACTCCCGGCCTTGCGCGCGGCCCACGCTCCGGACGAATGCTCGGCCTCCCTATCGATACACACTCATCCCCCCACCGGCCGCAACAGGGCGCGCGAAATGATGTGCCGCTGGATTTCGCTGGTTCCCTCCCAGATCCGTTCCACGCGAGCGTCGCGCCAGATGCGCTCGAGGGGCAGGTCGTCCATCAGCCCCATGCCGCCATGCACCTGGATGGCCTCGTCCGCGACGAAGGCGAGCATCTCGGTCGCCTTCAGCTTGGCCATTGCCATGTCCTGATCGGTCGCCGTCCCCTGGTCGTATTTCCAGCCGGCCTCGAGGATCATCAGTTCGGCAGCCTTCAGTTCGGTCGCCATGTCGGCCAGCTTGAACGACACGCCCTGGAACTTGCCGATCTGCTGCCCGAACTGCTGCCGCTCCGCCGCCCAGGAGAGGGCATGGCCGAGCGCCCGCTCGGCGCGGCCAAGGCAGGTGGCGCCGACCTGCAGCCGCGTTGCGCCGAGCCAGGAATTGGCGACCTCGAAGCCGCCATGGACCTCGCCGAGCACCTGCTCCCGAGGCAGCCGGCAGTCGTCGAACTCCAGGATGGAATTGGTGTAGCCGCGGTGAGACACGTTGCTGTATCCGGGACGAACCGTGAAGCCCCTCGTGCCCTTGTCCACGAAGAAGGCGGTGATCTTCTTGCGTTTGCCGCGCGGCGAAGCCTCCTCGCCGGAGGCCATGAAGACGATGGCGAAGTCGGCGACATCCGCGTGCGAGATGAAATGCTTGGTGCCGTTGAGGACGAAGTCGCCGCCTGACTCGACCGCGGTGGCCTTCATGCCGCGCAGGTCCGAACCGGCGTCCGGCTCGGTCATCGCCAGACAATCCGATTTTTCGCCACGCACGCAGGGAAAGAGGTACTTCTCCCGCTGCGCCGGCGTCCCGGCAAGCAGAATGTTGGAGGGCCGCCCCACGCAACTCCAGTGCAGCGCGTAGTTCGCGCGCCCAAGTTCCTTCTCGTAGAGCAGCCAGGTCACCGTATCGAGACCGGCGCCGCCCACCGCTTCCGGCATGTTGGCCGCATAAAGTCCCGCCGCGATGGCTTTTGCCTTGAGCTCTTCCATCAGCTGGCGGCGCAGGAGCCCGGTGCGCTCGACCTCCGCCTCATGCGGATAGAGTTCGTTCTCGACGAAGGCGCGGGTCGTCTCGATGACCAGTTTCTGCTCTTCCGACAGGCCGAAATGCATGGTCGCTATGGCCGTGGTTTCGCGGCTGCACGCCTGCTCTTCGCCGGCTTCGGTGCCGCATTCTTGCCCCGTTGGAGCCTGGCCGAGCCGCGCTTTCTCAGCTGCGTGGCATAATCGTTGTAGAGCGCCCCCGCTCCCCAGCCCTTACCCTTGTTCTGCCGGCCCAGCGCTTCCATGATGGCCACCAGATTATCGTCCCTGATGCGTTCCAGCTCGCGGATGGACAGTCCGCCTGCCTGCTCGTCCGATTGCGCGGCGATCTTGTCGACCAGTTCGTCCGTCAGTTCCGGAACGTCGGTCAGCCTCGTCCAGATCGTCCCTGATCAGCCAAAGCGCTTCGCGCCATGCAGCCTCCAGAAGGCGGTCGCCGACGAAGGCTTCGATCTCCTTGCGGATCACCACCGGCTTCATGCCGATCGAGGCATATATCCTGGACGCCCCCTCTATCGCCTGCCTGGACGTCCGCTCGCCGCCGACGATCTCGACCAGCGGCAGCAGGTAGACCGGATTGAAGGGATGCGCCACGAGCAGCCGTTCCGGGTGGCTTGCCATGGCCGTCTGCATGTCGGTGGGCTTGAGGCCGGAGGTGGAAGATCCGACGATCGCGTCGGCCCTTGCATGCGCGTCGATCTCGGCCAGCACGCGGTGCTTGAGGTCGAGGCGCTCCGGAACGCTTTCCTGGATGAAATCGGCATCGGCCACGGCTTCCGCGATGCTCCGGGCGAAACGCATCCTTCCTTCGGCAGGCAGCCCCTCCGGCAGCATCCTGCGGTAGGCGCGGCGCGCTCCCTTGACGACCTCGCCGACCTTGCGCTCCGCTTCCGGATCGGGGTCGTGGACGGTCACGTCGACGCCGTTGAGAAGCAGCCTTGCGACCCAGCCGGCGCCGATGACTCCGCCGCCGATCGAAGCGGCCCTGGTGATCGCCGCCATCAGATCGTCCTCGCCAACGCCGTCAACTTCACCGTCTTCAAGTCAATTCCCTCCCCGGCGCGCATCTACCAGCGCTTGACGAGCTTCAGCCGGCTGCGCACCTCGTCCGGCCCCATGATGCGGGAGCCCATGCCCTCGGCGATCTTCACCGCCCGCTCGACGAGCGCGCCGTTGCTGGCGAGCACGCCCTTGTCGAGCCACAGATTGTCCTCGAGCCCGACGCGGATATTGCCGCCCGCCGCAAGCGCTACCGCCGCGTAGGGCAGCTGGTTGCGGCCGATCGAGAAGGCCGAGAACACCCAGCCGGCGGGAAGGTTGGCGGTCAGCGCCAGAAGCGTCGCCAGATCGTCGGGCGCGCCCCAGGGAATGCCCATGCAGAGCTGAACCATGACGGGATCGTCGAGCAGGCCCTGCCCGGCAAGCCATTTGGCGAGCAACAGATGCCCGGTGTCGAATATCTCGACCTCGGGCCTGACGCCGGCGGCCTGGATCTGGCGCGCCATCTCCTTCAGCATCGGCGGCGTGTTGGTCATGACGTAGTCCTGCTCGCCGAAATTCATCGTGCCGCAATCCAGCGTGCAGATTTCCGGCAGCAGCATCGAGACATGGGCGAGACGCTCGGTGGCGCCGGCCAAGTCGGTGCCGTTCGCAGCGGGCGGCAGCGGCTGCTCCACGGAGCCGAGCGTCAGGTCGCCGCCCATGCCAGCCGTCAGGTTGAGCACCACGTCGACCCCCGACCGCTTCACCAGTTCGACCACCTCCCCGTAAAGACGGACGTCTCTCGCGCCCTTCCCCGTGGCCGGGTCACGAACATGTATGTGGGCGATAGAGGCTCCCGCGTTGGCCGCCTCGATCGCCGCATCAGCGATCTGGCGTGGCGTAACCGGCACCCGGTCGGAGCGATGCGTGGTGTCGCCCGACCCGGTGACCGCGCAGGTGATGAACACGTCGCGGCTGGGATTGAGACCCATGAACTCCTCCTGAGCGCGGCTGGTGCCTCATGCAACTTACCCCCGGCTTGCGCGCCAGTGCTTCACCCCCTACGAAACGGACATGACAAAAAGCGAAAAGCACGCTGTGTTTGTCCCGGAGCCGAACCCTCTCCGGGTGACGGTTCTGGTCTTCACCGGTGCGTCGATCATGTGCGTGGCGTCGGCGATCGACCCGTTGCGCGCCGCCAATCGCATTGCCGGGGAAACCCGTTTCGAATGGCAGCTGGTTTCGGCCAGCGGTGATCCCGCAATGACCACATGCGGCTTGCCCTTAGCGGTCGCCGGGCGGTTCGATCCCGTTTCGACGACCGGCATGCTGGTGATCATCGCCGGCTTCGGCGCCGCGCGTCATGCCACACCTGCGCTGCTGTCGTCGATCCGGCGGGCGGCCCGCAACGCCCGCGCCGTCGGCGGCATCGAGGCGGGAACCTGGCTCGTCGCCCGCGCCGGACTGCTCGAGGGGCGCGCCGCGACCACCCACTGGGAGGACCTCGAGGACTTTGCCGCCGCCTTTCCCGGCGTCGACGTCCGCCCCGACCGCTATGTGATAGATGGTCCGGTGTTCACGACCGGCGGTGCCTCCCCGACCTTCGACCTGATGCTCCATCTCATTCGCTCGCGGCTCGGCATGGCTGCAGCTCTCGACGTGGCCAGCGTGTTCATCTACGACCAGTCGCGAGCCGCCGCCGATGCGCAGCCGCTTGTTTCGCTCGGGCGGCTGGACGGCTACGATCCACGGCTTGCCCACGCCATCCGGCTCATGGAAGCTCATGTCGACCGGCCGCTGACGGTTGCCGCCATCGCCCGGCGGGCGATGGTCACCCCCCGCACCCTTGAAACGGTATTCCGCAAGTCGATCGGCGAGACTCCCGGCTCCTACTACCTGCGACTGCGCCTCAATGCGGCTCGCCGCCTCGTCGTGGACACAAGGGTTGCGATGGCCGACATAGCGGCACGCACCGGCTTCTCGTCGGCGGGCGCATTCTCCCGGGCATTCTCGAGATCCTTCGGAGAAGCTCCGACGCGCGTGCGGTCGCGATCGAGCAATCCCGGCAGAAATGCGTAGCGGTCTTGCCTCCGGGATTTGAGAGAAAAAGAAAAATCGACCCAATTCCGCGACGAAGAACGGCGCAAAACCCGACGGCAGACGCCGATATTACGCCGACTTCCGTTCGGCTTCCGGTCCGAGGATTTCGCGCATCGTGTCGGCCAGCCGGGCTTCAAGGCGACGGATCACCGCGGTGTCCCATTCGGGAGCGTCCGATGCGCCGTCCGATACAGCGAGCGGGATGTCCATCAGACGGTCCACGATGGAGCTTTGCTCCTGAATCCGGTCAAGCAGGGAAACGATCTGCCGATCCGGATCGCCGGGCGATTTGACGTTGTGGCGATTCTGTCCCATGCCGCAGATCATACCGGCGTTTCATGACGGTACGAAGGCAATGCCTTGCCCGAAATCGGCCACCGGCGAATTGGCGTCCCGCGCGGGCAGCGTTGGGCAGGATCGTTTTTCCAGGCTGGAGCCGGGTGCGGACAGCCGTCAGACGTAGCGGTTGACGACATTCTCCAGAAATTCCTGCCGTCCCGATTTCGGCTGCGGTTCAATTCCTTCGGCGACGACGCGGCCGGCAATCTCTTCGAGGGTCCGTTTGCCCGACAGCATGGCCTGCGCCTCTGCGGACCGCCAGCCGGCATAGCGCTCCTCCAGTGGGCCGGTCAGTGCCTTGTCATCGATCATCCTTGCCGCCGCCTTGAGACCTCGCGCACAGCAGTCCATGCCGCCGATGTGGGCGATCAGCAGGTCCTGCGGGTCCAGCGACTGCCGTCGCAGCTTGGCGTCGAAATTGGTGCCGCCGGTGGTGAAGCCACCGGCCAGCAGGACCTGGTAAAAGGCAAGCGCCATCTCCGGCACGTTGTTGGGAAACTGGTCGGTGTCCCATCCGGACTGGTAGTCGTTGCGGTTCATGTCGATGGAACCGAAAATGCCGAGTGATGCGGCGAGCGCCAGCTCGTGCTCGAAGGAATGGCCCGCCAGGATGGCGTGGCCCTGCTCGATATTGACCTTGACCTCCTTCTCGAGTCCGAACCGCTGCAGGAAACCGTAAACGGTGGCGACGTCGTAGTCGTACTGGTGCTTGGTCGGCTCCTGCGGCTTCGGCTCGATGAGGATCGTGCCCTTGAAGCCGATCCGGTGCTTGTAGTCCACGACGAGAGAAAGAAAGCGGCCGGCCTGCTCCGATTCGCGCCCGAGATCCGTGTTGAGCAGCGTCTCGTAGCCCTCGCGCCCGCCCCACAGCACATAGTTATCGCCGCCGAGCCGCATGGTCACGTCGAGGCAAGCCTTCACGGTCGCGGCCGCATAGGCGAACACGTCCGGATCCGGGTTGGTGGCGGCACCCGCCATATAGCGGCGGTGGGAAAACAGGTTGGCCGTGCCCCACAGCAGCCGGACACCGGTTTCCTGCTGCTTCCGGGCGAGCAGGTCGGCAATCTCGTCCAGCCGGGCCGCACTTTCCGCAAAGTTCCTGCCCTCGGGACGCACGTCGGCGTCGTGGAAGCAGTAGAAGGGAACACCGAGCAGCGTGAACATCTCGAAGGCCGCTTCAGCCTTGTGTTTCGCGGCTTCCATCGTATCGCCGAACCACGGGCGTTCGAAGGTCTGCCCGCCGAACGGGTCGCCGCCCGGCCAGGAGAAAGAGTGCCAGTAGGCGACCGCGAAGCGCAGATGATCCTCCATGCGCTTGCCAGCCACCATCTCGTCGGGATTGTAGAAACGGTAGGCCAGCGGATTGGCCGAATCCGGCCCCTCGTAGCTGACGGGCTTCAGGTCTCCGAAAAAACCGGTCGTCATCAGAAGGCTCCTGTGCGGTTAGATGGTCCTGATCGCGGGATAGAGCGCGCGGTAGCGCAGGTAGGCATCCTCGAAAGCGCCGCTCAGCGCCCTGTCGGGCTCGATGCTTTCCTCTATTTCGGGTGCCAGGCAGACGGCGAACGGATCCGCAGACTCAGCGGCAACGAGGCCGAGCCGGGCGGCTCCGAAGGCAGCGCCGAAATCGCCCTCGGCCGGAACATCGACGACCGCATCGAGCGCCGTGGCGATCGCCCGGAGCCAGTAGCGCGAGCGCGAACCGCCCCCGGTGGCGGTGACACGGGCAAGTTCGGTTCCCGCTTCCCGCAATGCTTCGAGGCAGTCGCGGAAGGCGAAGGCGACACCCTCGACGACGGCTCGCACGAGCCCCTCCTGGCCGGTTTCATGCCCAAGGCCGATCAGCGCGCCGCGGATCGCCGCGTCGTTGTGTGGCGTCCGCTCGCCGGCGAGGTAGGGCAGGAAGGTCACCCGGCCCGGTGCGTTCAGCCGTTCGCCGAGGCCCGCCGTCAGTTCGGCCGCGCTCCGGCCGGTGACACCGGCAAGCCAGGCCAGCGAATCCGCCGCCGACAGGATGACGCCCATCTGGTGCCATGCATCCGGCAGAGCGTGGCAGAACGTGTGGACCGCGCTCCGGGCACTCGGCAGGTAGGAGGCATTGGCCGCAAAAAGGACGCCCGACGTGCCGAGCGACACAAAAGCCTGGCCCGGACCAACCGTGCCCATGCCGCAGGCGGATGCCGCATTGTCGCCGGCGCCTCCCGCAACGACGATCCCCGGTCTCAGGCCCAGGCGTTGGGCGAGGTCGGCCCTGAGCACGCCCGCCGGGTCGGTGCCTTCGACCAGCTTCGGCATTTGCCGCTCCCCGAGCCCGGTGGCGGCGAGCAGGTCGGCCGACCAGCGCCGGCCGGCAACGTCGAGCCATGCCGTGCCGGCCGAATCCGACATGTCCGAAAGGTGCTCGCCGGTCAGCCACAGCCGCAGATAGTCTTTTGGCAGCAGCACCCGGCGCACCTTGTCGAAGACGGCCGGCTCGTTGTTCCGGACCCAGGCGAGCTTGGGTGCCGTGAAACCGGGAAACACGATGTTGCCGGTAACCTGTCCGAAGCGACTGTCGGCATCGAGTGCCGCGGCCTCGGCATGGCTGCGCGTGTCGTTCCACAGAATGCATGGCCGCAGCACCTCGTCGCTCCCGTCGAGGAGCGTGGCGCCGTGCATCTGCCCACTGAGGCCGATTCCCCTGACCGCGCCCATTTCGGCGGGCTTGTTAGCCGCGAGCGCGGCGACCGCCTGATCAGCCGCGGCAATCCAGTCTGCGGGAGCCTGCTCGGACCACCCGGGATGCGGACGTGATACTTCGAGAGGGCTGGAGGTCGAGGCCAGGATCTTCTGGTCGGCATCGATCAGCAGGGCTTTCACGCTCGACGTGCCGAGGTCGATGCCGAGATACATGCCTGCCCCTTCCTCGACGCAGCGGGCCGGTGCCGGCCCTGTTCCGGATGACACGCCAAAATTCGCGTCGACCCCGATTGCCAAGTCTACATCTGAAAACCGGAGCCTGCGCAACCGCCGATTGCCGCTCGCTTAGGCTCGGCATCCAGTGACGGCCGCGGCAAGGCCGGGCCGGCTCAGGTCCCCGATCGCATCGCCGCTGTGGCGAGGCCCGCGCCAATGAGCAGGGCGCCGCCGGTCCGGTTGAAGATGCGGATCGCGCCTGGATTTCCAACCAGGCCTCGCGCACGCGAGGCGAACAGCGCCCAACCCATGGCGTTGGCGAAGGCCAGCACCAGGAACGTCGCCTCGAAGATCAGCATCTGGCTGACGAGATCGGCATGACGGTCGAGGAATTGCGGCAGAAAGGCAACGAAGAACGTGATGCTCTTGGGATTGAGCGCGGTCACCAGCCAGGCATGGACGAGCATTGCGGCGCCCGAGGCCGGCTCGGTACGCGCCTCGGCATGAAACCTGCCGCCGGCCCGATAAAGTCTGATGCCGAGATAGACGAGGTAGGCGGCGCCGACCCATTTCAGGATGGAAAAGACGGTCGCCGAAGAGGCGAGCAGCACGCCTATGCCGAGCATCGACAGCGTCATTGCGGTGAAGTCGCCGAGCGCCACGCCGGCCGCGACCGGCAGAGCCGTCCGCCAGCCCTGGGATAGCCCGTAGGAGACGACGAGCAGGATCGTCGGCCCCGGAATGACTACCAGCACGGCCGAGGCGGCGGCGAAGGCGACCCAGGTTTCGAACGACATGGAGGGCTCTCTACGCGGGCATCAATCCCCCCGGATGCGGCATTTGTAAAGTACCGCGCGTAAAGGGCGGCGCTTTTACGCTTGGTCAACCATGATTGACTAAAATGCGTATGTTCGGGTTCTCCCCGCCCCTCTGCCCCGTGTGGAACGTGTTCCATGTCGAAATCGCCTCCTCTTCCGCCATTCGGCGGGATCCATCGAATGTCACGGCGCGATGCGCTCTTCGGCCTCGGGGCTGCGGCAACGCTTGCCGGCTGCTCGCGATCGGTGGATCTTGCCGAGTTCCAAATCGACGAACTCACGACGGGGACGGTGCGGCCGAAGATCAGCGTCGACAGACAGGTGACGCAACCGGAACTGATGTACGCGTCCTTCGAGGATGGCGGCTTCGTGCTCCCGGAAGTCCCGTTCAGGGAGGTGGAGCCGAAGTGGCGACGGCAGATCGTCGTCGACCCGACCGGCGAGGCGCCGGGCACCATCGTCGTGCGCCTGGAGGAGAAGCATCTCTATTGGGTGCAGCCGGGCGGCGACGCGCTTCGCTACGGCGTCGGCATCGGCCGCGACGGTTTTCTGTGGTCTGGCCGTGCCAACATACAGTATGGCCGGAAATGGCCGACCTGGAAGCCGCCCGCCGAGATGATAAAGCGCCGGCCGGAACTCGAGAAATGGCGGAACGGTCAGCCGGGCGGGCTGGACAATCCGCTCGGCGCGCGGGCCCTCTACATTTTCAAGGATGGAACCGATACCGGTTTTCGCGTGCACGGGTCCCCCGAGTGGTGGACCATTGGCCAGGCAATGTCGTCCGGCTGCGTCCGGATGATCAACCAGGACGTCATCGATCTCTACAACCGCGTCAACGGCAAGACGCCGATTGTCGTGGTGTAGGGACGCACCCCCCGATACTTCACACCTGTCCCGCTCCCCACGGAAGCACGGCGCTCGCCTGTCGCAATTCTCCCGGTGGGAAGATCGAGAAACGGAAAACGGCACGCCTTGGCGGCGGGACGCCTGCGGGAAGGCGGTCCTCAGGCGCCGGCGGCGACCAGCGCTCTTTGCAGCTTGCCCATTCCCTCCTCCAGCAGCCCATCGGAAATGGTGAGCGGCATCAGGAGCCGGATCGTGTTGGCATGCACGCCGCAGGACAAGAGCACCAGTCCTTCGGCGAGTGCGGCACTCGTCACCCGCCTGGTCGCGTCCGCGTCGGGCTCATCGCTGCCGCGCGACTTGACGATATCGAAAGCGATCATTGAGCCAGGGCCGCGAATCGCCGAAATCGCAACGGTGTCGTTGCGCCGCGCGAAACGTTCGAGGTCGCCCTTCATGCGCGCGCCGATCAGCGCGGCGCGCTCGACGAGTTTCTCCTCCTCGATGACGTCCAGAACGGCCAGCGCCGCCGCACAGGCGATCGGGCTGCCGGCATAAGTGCCGCCGAGCCCTCCGGGCTCCGGCGCATCCATGATAGCGGCGCGGCCCACCACTCCCGAAAGCGGGAAGCCGCCGGCCAGTGACTTGGCGATGGTGATCAGGTCGGGTTCGACACCAGAATTCTGGATGCCGAACATCTTCCCCGTGCGCGCGAATCCAGTCTGCACTTCATCCGCGATGAGCACGATGCCGTGCCTGTCGCAGACCGCCCGCAGCGCCTCGAGGAGTTCGGCCGGTGCCGGATGGAAACCTCCCTCCCCCTGCACGGGTTCGATGATGACCGCCGCGACATGGACCGGATCGACGTCGGCGCGAAACAGAAGATCGAGCGCTTTCAGCGAATCGGTGACCGAGACGCCATGCTGAGGCACCGGGAACGGCAGGTGCCAGACGCCGGCCGGCATCGGGCCGAACTTCTTCTTGTAGGGCGCCACCTTGCCGGTCAGCGCCATGGTCATCATCGTGCGGCCATGGAAGGCGCCCGAGAAGGCGACGATGTCGGTGCGCCCGGTGGCCGCCCGGGCGATTTTCACCGCGTTCTCGACGGCTTCCGCGCCGGTCGAGAACAGGATCGTCCTGGCTTCCCCGCCGAAGGGCGCCAGCCCGTTCAGGCGCTCGCAAAGCTCCACATAAGGCTCGTAGGCAACGATCTGGAAAGCCGTATGCGTGAAGGCGTCGAGCTGGGCACGGACGGCCGCCACGACCTTCGGATGCCGATGGCCGGTGTTCAGCACGGCGATGCCGCCGCCGAAGTCGATGTAGCGGGCGCCTTCTACATCCCAGATCTCGGAACCTTCGGCGCGTGCGGCAAAGACCGGATACGCGGTGGCGACGCCGCGCGGCACCGCCGCCATGCGCCGTGACTGGAGCGTCGCATTGCTGGTCATGGGGAAACCTCGTTTAGACTCCTGGTTGGCGTATACAGGGAGATTGCGGCGCCCGCCATGACCGGCTGCGGCAAACCGCCCGGCGAGCGGCCAGGCGGAGAGCTGGAGCGGGGCCGCCGGGGGTTCCGGCGTTGCACTTGCCGGAAAAGACGGGCAAATGTGCCCTCAGGATCCGACTGGAGGAATACCATGGCCGGAACTTTCGTCATCGCCCAAGGGGGCGGGCCAACCGCGGTGATCAATCAGACGATGGCGGGAGCCACGCTCGAGATACGCCGCCGCCACCCCGGCGCCAGGGTGCTTGGCGCGCGGCATGGGGTCCGCGGCGTGCGCGACGGCGACTTCGTCGTCCTGTCCGACCTTCCGGAAGAGCAGATCAGGCTGGTCGCCGGCACGCCCGGGGCAGCGCTTGGCTCCACCCGCGACAAGCCCGACGCCGCCTATTGCGAGAAGGTTCTCGCCGGATTGCGAAAGGCCGGCGCCGACGCCTTCATCTATATCGGCGGCAACGATACCTCCGGCACCCAACAGATCCTGACCGAAGCGGCCGGCGGAACGATGGCCTTCGTGCATGCGCCGAAAACCATCGACAATGATCTGATGGAGAACGATCACACACCGGGATTCATGTCGGCAGCGGAATTCGTGGCCGGCGCCTTCCTTACTGTCGACCTGGATTTCCGGGCGCTGCCCGGCGTCTATGTCGCCATCGTCATGGGCCGCCACGCCGGCTTCCTGACCGCCGCTTCGGCGGCCTGGCGCATCGACGAGGACAGCGGCCCGCATCTGATCTACGTGCCCGAACGCGCCTTCTCGGTGCCGCGCTTCATCGACGACGTACGCCGCACGGTCGACCGGCACAAACGCTGCATCGTGGCGGTTTCCGAAGGCGTTTCCGCCGAGGACGGGCGCTCTCTGGTTGAAACGATCGTGCCGCCGGAGCGCCTCGAGCGCGACGCACATGGCAACCTGAAGCTTTCCGGAGGCGATCTGGGTCTCGCCTTCGAACATGCGCTGCGCGAGGGGCTTCCCGGCACACGGGCCCGCGTTGATGCGCTGGGCTACATGCCGCGAGGCTATGTCGGCGCGATCAGCAGGGTCGACCAGCAGGAGGCCTTCGAGGCGGGCATCCACGCCGTCGAGGCCGCCGGTCGCGGCGGCGGTTCGGTGGCGATGCAACATGACGACGGAAGGACGGTGCTGAAGATCGTTCCGCTTTCGGCGGTTGCCGCCAAGACCAGGCACATGCCCGACAGCTTCCTGTCGGAGGGGCCTGGCCTGTCTCCCGAAGGCATGGCCTATCTGCAGCGGCTCGTTCCCAGGAAGTACGAGATCGGCGTGCCGTTCGTGTGAGGCTTGCTGCCCGGCAAAAGCCACAATGTCGCGGGAAACCGCTGCGCTGCCGGTTGACGGCAGGTGAATGGGGAAATTTCGTGCATTTGAAGGACGTGGCCGCGCTCACGCGCGGTTTTCGGAGAATCGCAGCCGCCCTGGCTGTCCTGTCGCTTGCTTCCTGCCTGTCGGGACCCTTTTCGGGGCCAAGCGCCGGCGCCTCGGCCTCGGCTGCGGGCCTGCTGCAAGGCATCCGTGCCGCGCATGGCCTTCGCCCCCTTGCAGCCGACCGGGAACTGGAGAACGCCGCACTGCGGCAGGCCCGCTACATGGCCGGCGCGGGAACGATGAATCACACGACCGGCTACGGCCGCGACTTCGCTTCACGCATGTCGAACACCGAGACCAATGGCGCGGCGGCGGAGAATATCGCCCGGGGGCGGATGAGCCTCGACAGGCTGTTCGAGATGTGGATGAATTCGGAAGGTCACCGCAGGAACATGCTTGACCCCCGCTTCAGCCGCTTTGGACTGGCTTCGGCCGGCGAGGGTAGCGACCGCTACTGGGCGCTGGTTCTGGGCCGGTAGGCAATCAGGCAGCTTCAGTCTCGATCTCACCCAAGGCTTTGGGAATGTCGATTCGCGCCTTCAGCGGCAGGTGGTCCGACGCGACCTGGGCAAGCGGCGTGTCATGCACGGCCAACCCCGTTACCAGCCCCGGCGAGCCGATCACCCGATCGAGCGCGACGACCGGAAAGTAGGACGGAAAGCTCAAGAGCCCGTGCGGGACATGACCGAAATGCGGTCCGAGATCGTGCAGCGAGGACCTTCGTCCGGGGCGCCATTCGTTGAGGTCGCCGAGCAGCAGCGTCGGTCTGCGCGGACCTTCCTCGATCGCCTCGAGAATGGAACGCACCTGCCATCGGCGAACCTGCCTGAGCAGGCCGAGATGCGCTGCCACGATTCGCAACGGACCGGCCGGCAGTGCCAGGTCGACCAGCAGCGCGCCGCGCGGCTCCGCGCAGGGCAGCGTCAGGCGGCGCATGGCCTCCACCTCTCCGCGCTTCAGGAGCAGCGCATTGCCATGCCAGCCATGTCCGTCCGAAGCTTCCGAGGTGGGCACCAGCCGCAACCCGGTTCCCTCCAGTGCCGCTAGGTCGAGCAGACCCTGGCGGCGCCCAAAGCGCTTGTCCGCCTCCTGGATCGCGACGACGTCGGCGTCGAGCTCAGCGATAACCGCAGCGATCCGCCGGGGATCGAAGCGCCCGTCGGTACCGACGCATTTGTGGATGTTGTAGGAAGCCACGGTGACCTCATGATCAGCCGCGTCCTCTGTCCCGAGCGGCCGGTGTCCCGAGCCGTAGCGCTCCTCCAGCCTGCTTCGCAGCCGCGCCTTCAGCGAGGTGAACCTGCCCGACGTGGTCTTCATGCGTTCCCGCAGCGCGGAGTCGGGAAGGGAAAGGCGCTTTCTGGTCATTCCTGGTCCTTCTGGCACAGGGTGCGGAGGTAGCGTCGCTCGTTGCAAACAACCGAGCGCGGCGGCACGGGAAAGGTTGTCCAGATTGATTTACGTTTTCGTTCCAGAAACGTCAAAACCGACTCATAGCTGCGACTCAATCGGAAGAATGCTGATCAACCCGGCGACCAGCCGGCGCCTGATGCTTGCGGCCGGCTCCCGAAGAAGCAGTTGCGGACGTTCTCCCGCCGCATCCTCCCAGGCAATGCGCCCGTCCTTCAGGACGACGCGGAAGCTGCGGGCCGGCGAGATCTCGTCGGCAAAACCGCGCAGCATCTCCTCGGCCAGTCCGGCGTTCTCGAAAAGCAGCCCCATCTCGGTGTTGAGAGTGGCCGAGCGCGGGTCGAAATTGAACGAGCCGATGAACCCGGAACGGCGATCGATCACGAACGCCTTGGTGTGCAGGCTGGCGCCGCGCGAGCCGAACAGGGACATGTCCTCCTGCGATGCGCTTGCCTTGAGTTCGAACAGGCGCAGGCCGGCAGCGAGCAGCGGCTTTCGATAGCGCATGTAGGCGCCGTGCACCGCGGCGACGTCGGTGGCGGCAAGCGAATTGGTGAGCACCGAGACATCGACGCCGCGTTCCGCCAGTTCGATCAGCCGCTTCACGCCGCTGTCGCGCGGGATGAAATAGGGCGAGGTGAGTTCGAGGCTCTGCCTTGCCGACATGAGCACCGCCAGAATGACCTTGTTCAGCCACGCTTCGACCTGCTCGGAGGCTGCCTTTTCGGGCGGGTCGGACACGACCTTCGCGCTGTCCGTCCAGTGCAGGCACCACTCGCCGGCTCGCATGTCGTGCAGCGTGCGATCCTTCTCGATGCGTTCCAGGTAAGGCTGCGCCCGTTTGCTGCAGGCGACTGTTTCGCAGCGCTTGCGAAGGCGCCGCAGGTTCGCCTTGATTGGCCGCGCGATCGTCCGGATCGGGAACACGAAGTTGCTGTTCCAGTAGCGGTCGAACACCTCGGACGCCTGTGCCACTACAGGTCCGACCGCGGCAACGTCCATGTCACGGAAATTGGCATCCCTCGAGGCATCGAAATAGGCGTCGCCGATGTTGCGCCCGCCGACGACGGCGAGCCGGTTGTCGACGATCCAGGCCTTGTTGTGCATACGCCTGTTGACGCTCCAGAAGCGCAGCAGCGACTCGGCGCCCCGCAGGAAGGCGCTTTCGCGGCAGCGCGTCGGATTGAACAGGCGAACCTGGATGTTGGGATGGCGTTCGAGCGCCACATAGTTCCGGTCGCCGCTGCGCGAATTGATGTCGTCGATGAGCAACCTTACCCTGACGCCGCGGTCCGCCGCCTTGATCACCTCGCGGGCAAGCAGGCTGCCCGTCATGTCGTCCTTCCAGTAGTAATACTGCAGGTCGAGGCTGCGCTCGGCATGGCGGGCGGCGGCGGCTCTAAGTGCGAACGCCTGGACATTGTCGGTGAGCAGGCAAAGGCCGCTCTCTCCGGGATGCTGCTGAAGGAGCGGTGCGATGCTTCTGTCGAGGTCGGCAGCCTTTGCCGACACGTCAAGCGCAAACGAGTCAGAACCCCGTTTCGGAGCCGAAACGAAGCCGTACACATAGACTGCGAATGTGGCGGTAAGCGCAGCAAGCGCCAGAGCAAGGTAGATCAT
>JAJFMR010000037.1 GCA_020696915.1 Rhizobiaceae bacterium
TCTTCGCATCGGCTGCCATCTTCCTGACAAGCGCAGGAACCCGGCTCACCTCCGCCTCAGTGCAGGTTTCCCCGGCATCTGTCAGTGCCCAGACTCCTCTCGTACTATTGTCGACATACCCCGCCTTTTTCAGGTATGTCTTGGCCCAGTGAAGATTATAGCTGACCTTGGACTGGCGGCCGTCCGTATGGGGGACATTCTGGACGTCGGGAGGCAACCCCATAAACTCGATCACCTTCGTCAGTAATTCGTCGTTTGCTGCCGACCCCCCAAGCTGCTTGAGCGCAACAATCGTCGGCCAAAGAATTTGACTATATGCCGGTACCTGCGTCATCGACTCGCATCCCCCTCGGCAACGGTCTACACGCCCCTCCGAAGGGTAAGCAAGGTTCCGCGCCGGCCAGCGCTTGGGGGGCACTGTCAAGGTAACCGATCCTGAAACGGCGTCAGCCGCCCTTTTCCGGGGAAGCTGCGGTGGCTTCGCTGTCGCGGCGGCTCAGCCATTCTTCGAGGATCTCGACCAGCTCATCCGGGGAGCGGCCCATCGTTTCGAGCGTGATTTCCGCCTGCTCCGGGCGCTCATAGGGGGAATCAACGCCGGTGAAGTTCTTCAGCTCGCCGCTGATGGCCCGCCGGTAGAGCCCCTTCGGGTCACGCCTTGCGCATTCCTCGAACGGCGTGTCGACGAAGACCTCGACGAACTCGCCGTCCGCCATCATCTCCCGGGCCATCCGCCGCTCGGCGCGGAAGGGCGAGATGAAGGAGACGATCACGATAAGTCCCGCATCGGCCATCAGCCGTGCCACCTCGGCTACCCGTCGGATGTTCTCGACGCGGTCGGCGTCTGTGAAGCCGAGGTCGCGGTTGAGCCCGTGCCTGACGTTGTCGCCATCGAGAATGTAGGTGTGGCGGCCCTGCACATGCAGCTTCTTTTCGAAGAGGTTCGCGATCGTCGACTTGCCGGAGCCCGACAGGCCCGTGAACCAGAACACTGCCGGACGCTGGTGCTTGATGAGGGCCCGCTCCCGCTTGTGGATGTCCAGCGACTGCCAGTGAATGTTGTTGGCCCGCCGCAGCACGTGCAGGATCATGCCGGCGCCTGCCGTCCGGTTGCTGAGCCGGTCGATCAGGATGAATGCGCCGGTCGCGCGGTTCTCCGCGAAGGCGTCGAAGACGACCGGCGCCTGTGTCGACAGGTTGCACATGCCGATCTCGTTCATTTCGAGCGTCTTTGCGGCCTGGTGAGACAGGTCGTTCACATCGAACCGGTATTTCAGGTCGGTGATCGTCGAGGTGACGGTGTCGGTCTCCGTGCGCAGGATGTAGGACCGCCCGGGCAGGAAAGGCTGCTCGTCGAACCAGACGATGGTTCCCGCGAACTGGTCGGCAACCTCCGGTCTCGACCGGGGCGAAACCAGGACATCGCCCCGCGAAACGTCGAGCTGGTCGGCAAGCACGACCGTCACCGCCTGGCCGGCAATGGCCGCCTCCAGGTCGCCGCCATGCGCCACGATGCGCCTCACACGCGACCGCTTGCCGCTTTTCGCGACGATCACCTCCTCGCCTGTGCGAATCGAGCCGGAGGCGACCGTGCCGGCGAAGCCGCGGAAATCGGGATCGGGCCGGCTCACATATTGCACCGGGAACCGAAGGGGCTTTGAGGCCATCGGCTCGTCGACTTCAACAGTCTCCAGATGTCCAAGCAGAGTGGGGCCGGAGTACCAGCCGGTGCTGCCGGAGTGTCGGGTGACGTTGTCTCCGAACCGCGCCGAAATGGGGATCGGCACGACCGAGCTCACGCCGAGGTGGTCGGCCAGGTCGGCATACTCTGCAACAATGTCCTCGAAGACGCGCCGGTCGAAGCCGACCAGGTCGATCTTGTTGACCGCGAGGATGACATTTTTGATGCCGAGCAGCGAGGCGATGAAGGAGTGGCGCCGCGTCTGGGGAAGGATGCCGCGCCGCGCATCGACGAGCACGATCGCCAGATCCGCAGTCGAAGCGCCGGTCGCCATGTTGCGCGTGTACTGCTCGTGGCCGGGGGTGTCGGCGACGATGAATTTGCGTCTGCGCGTCGAAAAGAACCGATAGGCCACATCGATGGTGATGCCTTGCTGGCGCTCGGCGTCGAGCCCGTCCACGAGGAGGGCGAAATCGAGATCCCCGCCGGTGGTCCCATGCCGCTTCGAATCGCGTTCCAGCGTTGCCAGCTGATCGTCGAAAATCTGCTGCGTTTCGAAGAGCAGCCGCCCGATCAGCGTCGACTTGCCGTCGTCGACCGAGCCGCAGGTGAGAAAGCGCAACAGCGACTTGCCGTCCTGCGCAGGCAGGGTTTTGGGGCGCTCGGGCGACGCGCTGCTTTCGGGAGCCGGCGTGCCGCGCATGTCAGAAATATCCCTCGCGCTTTTTCTTCTCCATCGAGCCCGCCTCGTCGAGATCGATCAGCCGGCCCTGCCGCTCGGATGTGCTTGCGGTGAGCATCTCGCCGACGATCGCTTCAAGTGTCGCGGCGCCGGATTCGATTGCGGCGGTCAGCGGGTAGCAACCGAGCGTCCTGAAGCGGACGATGCGGTTCTCCACCACTTCGCCGGGGCGCATCCGCATCCGCTCGTCGTCGCGGACGATCAGCATGCCATCGCGGCGGAGGACCGGTCGCTGCTTCGCGAAGTAGAGGGGCACGATCGGGATATTCTCCCGCAGGATGTACTGCCAGACGTCCAGTTCGGTCCAGTTCGACAGCGGGAAGACCCGGATCGATTCACCCGGCGCGATGCGCGTGTTGAAGATCTTCCACATCTCGGGACGCTGGTTCTTGGGGTCCCAGGCATGGCGCGAATCGCGGAAGGAAAAGATCCGCTCCTTTGCACGGGACTTCTCCTCGTCGCGCCGCGCGCCGCCGAAGGCGGCGTCGAAGCCGTACTTCTCGAGCGCCTGCCTGAGCGCCACCGTCTTCATGACGTGCGTGTGCGTGCTGGAGCCGTGGTCGAACGGGTTGATCCCCTCGCGCAACCCCTCCTCATTTACATGGACCAGCAGATCGAGGCCGAGGCGGGCGACGGTGGCGTCGCGAAACTCGATCATCTCGCGAAATTTCCAGGTCGTATCCACATGGAGCAGCGGAAACGGCGGCCGGGCCGGATGGAAGGCCTTCATGGCGAGGTGCAGCAGGACCGAGGAATCCTTGCCGATCGAGTAGAGCATGACCGGTCTGGACAGCGTCGCGGCCACCTCGCGGAATATGTGGATGGCCTCGGATTCGAGCCGGTCGAGATGGTCGAGCCTGTCTAGCATGGACATGATCACGATGGGGGTTCTAGAGCATCGGACCGAAAAGTGGAATCGCTTTTCCGATGGATTCCGATGCGCAAACAAGAGGCTAAGGAACAAAGGCCGCGTCCGTGAAAACGCGCACCGACGCAGGCGCAAGTCACCGGGAGGACAATGCCCCGGATTGCCGCGGACGTGCCGCTACGTGGCCGCTGCGGTTGCACGGACCTCGGCGAGGCGTTTGCCGGCCCAAGCGCAGCGCGCCACGGCGGCTTTGCGTGCGGGCTTGCCGACCTGCAGCGTGGATGGGCTATTTCGCCGTGTCCCGCCACAGCCACACTTGAAGCGAGCCGGATCGTCCCCGCACGTCGGCTTCCATGGGGCCCGTCAAGAGCCCCGATCCGAGCAGGTCGCCGGCCTTGGCTAGCTGCAGCAGTTCGTCGCTGAGAGCGAGTTCGGCGCCGTGCTCCGCGGCAACCTCCATCAGCCGGCTGGCCACGTTGACCGTGTCGCCGGTTGCCGCGATATGCTGGCGGCCCTCGCCGCCCAGCCTCGACGCGACGATCGGGCCATAATGGGCACCGACTTTGAAGCCGAGCCGCATCGATGTCGGGGCGGGAAGTGCGTCGAGCCATGCCCGGGTGCGGCGGCAGAGCCCGACGGTGCAGCGGACCGCGTTGGCGGCGTCCCGGGCGGTCGGCTCCGGCAGGCCGAAAACGATCATGGATCCGTCGCCCATGTAGCTGGAAACGATGCCGCCGCAGTCTGTCACCTCCTCGTCGACCAGTGCATGGAAGCCGTTCAGTATCTCCCGGGTGGCGCTCGGCCCGAGCGTTTCGCTCAAGCCGGTGAAGCCGGACAGGTCGATGAACACCACGGCAGCGTCCTGGCGCATGGGTTCGAGAAGGAAATCGCCGTGCGTGGCCAGCCATCGTCCGAGGCCCGGCGCGTGCACGCGCTGCAGCAGGGCGCTCTGGCTGGCGAAGCGCTGGGCGCGGCTCCGGTTCTGCCAGATCTGCATTGCCCCGAACAGCATGACGGGCGGGAGGGCTGCAGCGATCGGCACGGCGGCGCTGAGCCAGATGCCTGCGGAGAAAGCCGCGACGTTGGCGGCAGCCCAGGCGAGCGACACGCCGGCCACCGCCGCGAATCCGATGGCGCTCCGCCGCCAGGCGACCAGGCCGACGAGCAGCATCGGCAGGAGCACGGCAACGCCGGCGTCGGCCAGGCGGACGCGCCGGTCCCTGACGAGCCCGTCGCCTGACACCAGGTGGGCGACGGCGGTCGAGATGACTTCGACCCCGGGCAGTACGGGATCGAACGGCGAAGGGAAGACGTCGCCGCCGCCGGTCACGGTCGCGCCGATCACCACGATCCGGCCGTTTACCACGCCCGGATCGACTTCCCCGGCCAGAATCTTCTCGGCGCTTACGGTGCGGATCGTGCCGCGCGGCCCGTAAAAGGCGAGTGGGAGAACGTAGCCGAGATCCGTCGGGATGGTCATCTGCCCCAGCACGACGCGGTCCGACCCGATTTCGGGATCGACGCGAGCTGCGAGCGCCGCGACACGCAGTGGGAGAGACGCTTCCACCCGGCCCTCGGATCGGAACAGCAGCGGGACGAACCGGGGTGCGCCGGTGCGATCTGTCGCCACGTTGACCATGCCGACTGCCGCGGCCTCCGAGAATGCGGGCAGAGGCAGGAGAAACCGCTCGGCCTCGGGGATTTCGTCGAGCAGGCCGCCGCCCTCGAGCCATTGCCTGCCGCCCGAAAAGACCGCGGCAGCAGCGATGACCGCCGGCGCGCTGGACAGCGATGCCGCCAGCGCAGCGTCCTCCCGGCTCTCGCCGCGATCGAGCAGCAAAAGGTCGAGCGCGACGGCCTGCGGCCCGAGTTCGGTGATGCTGTCCACGATCCGGCCGATCGTGGCGCGGCCGAGCGGGTAGCCGCCTTCCCGGCTGACCGTCTCGTCGTCTATGGCCACGATGACGACGTCTTCGGGCGGTCGCGTGGTGCCGCGGATCAACGTCCGCAGGTCGGTCATCGTCGCTTCCAGCCGGTCAAGCAGAGGCATGCCGCCGTCGAGGTGCGACCAGCCGAGGGCGGCACCCCACAGTCCTGCCAGCACCGGAGCGACCAGCACGGGGACTGCCCGCCGCGTCGCGAAAGCCTTCATTCGCCGAGCCGCGCCAGCAGCGCGGCGGCACGCGCCGCGCCCCAGCGCTTGACCTCCAGCGGATCGGTGCCGCGCTCCACGTCAACGCCTTCGCCGGGGCCGAGCACGACGCGGGACCTCGATGTCGGACTCTGCACGGCGACCCGTCCGTCGACCACGAACACCGACGTCGTGCCGCCGGCGACGTCCACCGCCCACTTCGTCCCTCTGACGGCGGCGATGGCCTGTGGGGTGATCACGGAAAAGCCGGCGCCCGATCCCGCCGGGGTCTCGAGGAGCAGGGCTTTCCGGCGCAGCAGCGCGCCATCGGCGACGCCGTCCTGGTTGCGGTCGGCCAGCGAGTAGCGGGCGCCCGCTTCGGCGGTGATCCTGATGCGGCCCGGGCACACCAGGACATGCCGCGACGTTCCGGCTTGCGCTTCGAGGAGGCAGCCCATGCCGGCCGACTGGGCCGAGGCGCTGCTGCCCCAGACGGAACACGCCACGGCGATCACCGCACGGAAAAGCAAAGGGTGCCTCACATTCATGGCGTATCTCCCTCACGGTGCAAAAGCACCTCGTTATGCACGAAGAATGACGTTCAATGTGCCCCCGCGGGTTCCCGCCGGGCGAGAACCAGGTCCCCGCCGGCGTCCGGGCGGCGGAGGACCGCAGGAGCATAGCCCTTTTCCGCCGCCGGCGACATCGGCGGCACCGAGAAAGCGAGCCAGTGTGACGATGCCGGAAGCGGCGCTTCCCCATGAGACGGGTTCGTCAGTCGTGATGGCCAAGGTCGATGGCTGCTGCTTCCAGACCGTGAGGGCGTTGGAAAGCCAGTTGACGAAACGCGCCCGGTCGCGCCCACTGTCGTCCGCCTCGAGATCGGAGAAAAGCGAGATGGAAGCGAAGCTCGGCATAGCGCCCATTGCGTGGTGGAACGACGACCTGCCGGAACTGAGCGGCGACATCACGCTCGAAGAATGCCTCTCGGAGGCCCGCCAGGCCGGGTTCACGGGCATGGAGACCGGCCGCAGGTTTCCGATGGACCCGAAGGTGCTCGGGCCGATCCTCGAAGCGCACGACATGCGGGTCTGCGGCGGCTGGTTTTCCGGGCGGCTGCTGACCGGCGAGATCGCGGAGGAAAAGGACCGCATCGCCGAACAGATGGCGCTGTTCAAGGCCATGGATGCTCCGTGCATCGTCTATGGCGAGACCGCAGGAAGCATCCAGGGCGACCGCAATGCCCCGCTCTCCACGCGACCGCTTCTGTCGGAGGATCAGATCAGCGCCTATGGCCGCAAGATGACCGCGTTCGGAGAATGGTGCGCGGAAGAGGGCATGCCCATCTCCTACCATCACCACATGGCCGCTCCCATCGAGACGGAGGAGGAGATCGATCTCCTGATGAAGCATTCGGGCGAGGGGTTGCCGCTGCTCTACGACGCCGGCCATCTGGCTTTCGCGGGCGGCGACGTGATGCGGGTGATCGACAACCATCACCGGCGCATCTCGCACGTCCACACCAAGGACATCAGGCGCAAAGTCGTCGACGCCATCGACCGTTCCAGAGAAAGCTTCCTCGACGCGGTCGTCGAGGGTGCGTTCACGGTGCCGGGCGACGGGTCGCTGGATTTCGAGGCCATCGTGAGGCGACTGGCCTTCCATGGCTATGAGGGCTGGTTCGTGGTCGAGGCCGAGCAGGATCCGGTGAAAAGCCCGCCGCTCAGGATGGCGGAACTGGGCCACGCCGAACTCATGCGCGTCATGGCTGCAGCCGGCTACACCGTGCTGAACTGAGTTTTTCCCGGCGCAGCCGGCCGGTACGGACCTGAGCATCCGCTGTTGATTGGAATCGCCGAACCGGCCGACGTGACCGCTACCCGTCCGCTGGACTTGCCCTGTACCGCGCCCCCGCGTCAGGCCGCCAGCATCTGCCTGAGCTTCGTGCCGGCACAAGCAAGTGCCGAAGGGTCGGGCCGCGCCTGTCTGGCGATCAGCATTTCGGCCAGCCTTATGTCCCTGGCCACCGTGTCGCCCTGGCCGATGCCGCTCGCCGCGACCAGCCGACCGTCCGCGGCGAGGCCGAACAGGATGAAAGCGCCGCCGCCCAGGTCGCGGCGCACAACGGAGCGGCCCTCGTCGGCAAGTCCGGCGATGTACAGGGTCATCTCATGTTGATCCGACCAGAACCAGGGGACCGCCGCGTGGCTTTCGTCGGCGCCGAGCATGTTCCTGGCGGCCAGCGCCCCCTGCTCCTGGGCGTTGCGCCAGGCCTCGAGCCGCACGCGACGCCCACCATAGACCGACAGCGGAAACGAGCAGCAGTCGCCGGCGGCAAAAATGTTTGGATCGCTGGTGCGCAGCCGGTCGTCGACCGCAATGCCGTTGTCGACGGCGAGGCCGGCGCTTTCGGCAAGCGACGTCACCGGGATCGCGCCGATGCCGATCACCGCCAGATCCGCTTCGACGGCGTGTCCGCCGGCAAGCCGGATGAGGATATGGTGGGTTTCGTCCTCGATCGACGCAATCTGCTCGCCGCAGGCGATCTCGACACCCTTGCCGCGATGCAGATCATGGACCACCGCGGCGATCTCGGCCGGCACGCCGCGCATCAGGATGCGCGGCTGCGCTTCGATCACGCTGACCCCGGCCCCGAGGCTCCGCGCCGAGGCGGCAAGCTCCAGTCCGATGAAGCCGCCGCCGATGATGGCGACCCGGCAGTTGCCGCGGAGCCGTGCGCGGATTGCCAGCGCATCGTCGAAAGTGCGCAGGTAGGCGATACGCGGTCCGGAGCCGGCCAGCGCCAGGCGGCGCGGAACGGACCCCGTCGCAATCAGCAGCCTTTCGAACGGTACGATGCGGCCGTCGCCGAGATGCACGGCCCTGCCGGCCCGGTCGAGCCTGGCGGCCGGGTTTCTCCCCACGAAGTCGACGCCTAGCCTGGCGAAGCCTTCCGCATCGAGGATCGTCCGGGCGAGCGGCATGTCGGGCGCGGTCATCGCCTGCTTGGAGAGCGGCGGCCGTTCGTAGGGAAGATGCGCCTCTTCACCGATCAGCGTGACGGGGCCGTCAAAGCCGTTTTCCCGGAGCGCCACGGCCGCGCGGACGCCGCACTCGCCTGCCCCGACGATGACCATTCCTGCCGGCATGGGCTGAGCTCACCCTACCTGCAGGAACACTTTGCCGTCCTCGACCTTGACCGGATAGGTCCTCAGGTCGACGCAGACCGGCGCGCCGCGCGCCGCGCCGGTCTTGTAGTTGAAGCGGCCATTGTGCTTCGGGCATTCGATGATGTCGTCCATCACGAGCCCTCCCGCGAGATGCACCTTTTCGTGGGTGCAGAGCCCGTCGGTGGCGAAGTATTCGTTCCCGGGGCTGCGATAGATTGCGAAGGTGCGGCCGGCATGATCGAACCGGATGACGTCCTCTTCGTCGATGTCCTCCGCGCCGCAGGCTTCGATCCAGTCCGTCACATTCATACTCCCGATGCTGCAGGCTGCAGCCCGAAGCCGATTCTCGAAGTCGACAGGCTGCCGGCTATCGCGCTGCGGCTGCCTGTCCGTGGAGGTCCTCGCGGTAGGGCCTGGCGGTGGGCGGCAACTCGCGTTTCAGGAAATAATCCTCGTAGCGGAGCTGGCGCAGGAAGGCCGGGATCATCTCACGATAGCCGGCCCACATCGAAGGGCTGGCCGCAGGCAGGTCGTGCTTGATCAGCTCGTGAAGCTTCGGCAGCCCATGATATGGCACCATCGGGAACATATGGTGCTCCACATGGTAGTTCATGTTCCAGTAGATGAAGCGGCTGATCGGGTTGATATGGACCGTACGCGAGTTCAGCCGGTGGTCGAGAACGTTGTCGGCGAGCCCGCCATGCTGCAGCAGCCCGGTCAGCACGAAATGCCAGGCGCCGTAGATCCGGGGCAGTCCGATCAGCATCAGCGGCAGGATCGAGCCCATGGCGACCGCCAGCAGAATCGTGGCGGCATAAATCGCCGCCCAGATGCGGGCGACCCGAAACAGTTGCGGCCGCTCCTGCTCGGGAATGAAGGTCTTTTCCTCTTCGTTCAGCCGGCCGGCGGCGTTGCGGACCATATCGCGCATGGCTTCCCATACGTCGGTTACGCCGACGAACAGGAGCGAAACGCGCAGCAGGTCGGGCGGGCGCATGACGGTGATCTCGCGATCGCGGCCGACAATGATGGTGTCGGTATGATGGCGGGCATGGCTCCAGCGCCAGGTCACGGGATTGCGCATGATCATGAAGCAGGCGATCTGGTAAACGGCGTCGTTCATCCATTGCGTCCTGAAGGCGGTGCCGTGTCCGCATTCGTGCCAGCGCGAGTCGGAGGCCGATCCGTAGAGCACGCCATAGACGAGGAAGAACGGGACGCACCACCACGTGCCCCAGAAATAGACGGCGCCGGCGCCGCTCGTCACCAGTGCGCCGAGCCAGATGGCGGTGTCGCGGATGGCCGGGGCGTCCCGCCGCTGCATCAGTTCCTTCATCTGCTTGCGTGGGATATCCGTGTGGTACCATTCGGCCGAAGCCAGTCCGGTCTCGACGGCGCGGCGTGCATCACGTCCGACGAGGCTGTAGTCTCGCGCCGAGGCAGCCCTGCCGCCGGTGTCCGACGCATCGTTCCGGCTGCCTGCCGCAGAATCCCGAAGGCTGCGATCCTCGAATGCTTCAGTCATCGTCCTCCATCCTTTCCCGGATTGCGAGCCCGGGAGCCCGATCGGTCGCCGGCAACGGATCGCCGACACTAATTGCAATTGCCCCGCTCGATCAACGCTCCTGCCGTCATTCGACGATGACCGCAAATTGGGGCCTGAACGCGGCCCACCCTGGAGCCGGCTGTCAGGGGTGAGCGCCAGTCGGTTGCCATCGCCCGCGACGTCCATTTCGGCGCAAGGGTTCTGATCCTCGACGAGCCGACATCGCCGCTCCGCATCCATCAGGTCGGCGATGGCGAGCGACGGCACGATCGTCAGCGAGATCTCCGGTGCGGCCTCGCCAGTCTGTACAGTCGGCGCAACGGATGCATCAGTGCCAGCTTCACCTGGTTCACGCACTCGATCTCGACCGGATCGCAGTCGAGAAGCGACCGCCCCGGCATCCAGCTGTAGCTCGAGCCGTCCGCGAGGACTGATGGACTGCAGGTTACGAACCCGCCCAGTGCCGAGAAGTGACCAATTCGCCGCCCGCCGAGGTAGAGACTTGAGCAGGGGTGCGGCCGGCTGCACCGCAAATAGAGATGATATCCGTGCGGCGTCCGCTCGACGGGAAAGGTCTTCGAGATGCGGGAGATTTGATCGACGACCCGGTCATAATAGTAGGCATTGTCCAGATCCAAGACCACGAGCCCGTTGAACCCCGCGACGATCCCTACGTTTCCCTGGTGTTCCCGGAACCATCGCCCGAGCTGTTCCCGACCGGGCGGGTGTTGCGACAGGCAGAACGCCAGACTGTCGAAAGCCAGCCTTGAGAGAGCTCTGTCGCCGCGCACGACCTTGTCGAACGTCAGGCCCATCGCCTCGTAGTCCGGGTACTTCGAACCACTGCGAACGGGGACGCAGATCACCCCCCGGTCGAACAGCTTGAAAACCTCGTCTATGTCAATCATTCTGGGCCAAGTCCCTACGATTCCAAGAACTGGCCTGTTCGACATTCCTTTGCAAGCCATGCATGCGCCGCGACGTAAGCCGAACTGATCGGCGCACACGCCGAGACCGGCTGGCAGGGGGCGACACGCGAGTCCACATGCGCCTCAACTCCGGCTAGAACAAGGACCTACTGAGACGACCGCGAGGCGTTCCACTGTTTCATCCTCTCGCGGCGGGAACGAGGAAATCCGCTGTGCATTATTTTATAGTTCCGTTTCGCTCCCTGAACTCGTCCAAGCGGCCGGAACTGCTTCTCACTCTTCTGCGGAGGACACTTCTCAACCTGGCATGCCAGACGGCAAGTGATTTTCACATCGTGCTGGTATGCACGGAGGCCCCGGACATTTCTTACATGCCGGCCGGCATGGTCTCGATCGTCGGGGCGAACCTGCCGATCCCTACCGGGATAACGGAGCGTCGGCTAGATGCGGATACCAAGATCGCGATCGGTGCCGAGCATGCGTTTCATCTCGCGCAGAACGACTGCGATTTTTCGCTGATGAAGGTCGACGCCGACGATCTACTGGCGAAAGACCTGCTGGAGCGCGCTACCGTGATGAACTTCGACCATGGCTTCGTCATCAATCGCGGATACCTGCATCGGCCGAACTCGATGATCCTCTGGAAGCACTTCAGATTCCATCAAATCTGTGGGTCCTGCGCCTCCGTCGTTATGCGGCGGCGCGGTGAGTACATCTTCGATTCGCCCGGGTTCTACGCTGACCTGTTCCTCAAAAGTTATCATCCGCACATACCCGCGATACTGGAAAGAGCAGGCCGTCCCCTCGACCGGCTGCCTTTCTGGGCTGCGGTCTACGCCCTGAGCTACGGCGAGAACACGTCAGGCAACACGCTGGGGTTCAAGTGGAGGCCATGGCGGATGCAGGTCGTCGGGAAAACCCTCCGCTGCCGATTCCCCGGCGTTGCGGACAGGATCGAATGGAGCGGGACGTCCGGCTCCCACCCATTGCCGAGGGCGGCCGCCGCGCGGCGCTGATTGACACCAGTCCGCAAAGCTGAAGAGAGGAGCCTGCGTGAGTTCGGACATCCTCAAACGCATTGTGGATCTTCTCGGGCTTTCGTTTCAGTTCCGGTCGTTTCTGGGATACGCCTGCTATGCGATATGCGCTGGGCGATACAGAAGTGTCGATCCATCGCATTTCGAGAACGATTTGATTTATCTGATAGGCTCAGGCCCCTCACTCGACGAGTTCGATCTGCTCAGCATTGAGGGATCGACCGCCATATTGCTGAACAGCGCTGTCGATGTTCACGAGAAGCTGCCAAGGTCGAACCAGTCTCTGTGGCTTTGTGCTGACGTCAATGCGTTCCTGACGACCGCCGACCGCGTGCCAACGGAAATGAAGCGTATCATCACGGTGCACAGGTTCGACAAAGCTCTCCAAGTCATCAGAAAGCTGGACCGCGGACGCGATCACTTCATACTCCCAAAGCCTTCCATTCGCCGGAAATATCCCTTCCGAGATGGCTCCCACTCCGGGCGGCTGTATTTCAGACCTCGCTATGCCGTTCGGGCGGGAAAACCTGTGACATTAAGGTCTATCGACGACGGGCTCGTGTACCCTGCGACAGCCATGCTTCTGGGGATCGCCATAGCGCTCCTGCTTGCCAGGAAAGGTGTCCACCTGGTTGGATTCGACATGGGGGCGGGCCCCGGCGGCTACTCCCGAAAAACAATCAATCCGAATTCATCTGACCCGCACCGATTTCCTGTCAAGACGATCGAACATTTCCTTGCCGGGTTTCGCGAGGAGGGCGAGGCAAAGGGGTTAGATATATTCAATCACTCTCCTTACGCTCCCGAGCGTATTTTGCTACGAGGCCGGCTCAAGTGAGCATGGTTGGCTGCTTGGGGGCGGAGCCGACCGCAGGCGGAGCGTTCGCTGTGATGTGTCAGAGCGTCGTACTTGGCCAAAACGTACCAACTTGTCTACGTGGCCAGTGAGATGACTTCTCGTTCGATCTTGGGAGGACAGCACGCTTCAACGATAAAAAAAATATCAAGGACTCTACGCCTGTTAACAGAAAGACGGAAGATAGTGAAGTCACTAATCCTTCATAGCAACAAGTACACAGACAGCGTTTCTTCAAACTTGTTGATAAATGTTCTTTGCAGGTCAGGGCGTAGACCTATCTATCACACGGACCATCTGGGAATAATGCTTAGTCATAATCGGACGTATAAGACGATTCTGGAGAAGAGTCTCGATTTCTTGGGGGTTGAAGGATACTCGGTCGTGCGGCCGTACTTGCCGAGAGGGCACTGGCGAAATACCTATAAGATTCCGGCGGCCCTCGGTTTCGTCAGAGAATGCCATAAGGAGTTCATCCTCCATATCGACAGCGACGATGCTATTCTTATGGGAAATCCGCAGAGGGCAGTCGACTACCTTGAGGAGAGCGGCGGCGAGATGCTGCTTTCGACGACTGATTACACACGCTATGACTTCATGCCGGATAGGGAGCATTGGTTCGACGGGAAGGCACGGGATGCAGGATGGACTCATTCCAGGAATGTGCACCTGAATGCAGGTGTCTACGTTGCACGCCGCGCGCACCTGCTTCAATTTCTTGAAGCTGCCGCGGAATACGTGACCGAAGATGAGCCGGAGTGGCAAGAGTACGAACAGAGAGATCGACCAACCGCAAAG
>JAJFMR010000336.1 GCA_020696915.1 Rhizobiaceae bacterium
AGCCGGGCGATCCGAACTCCACGGCTTCAGCCGTGTCGAGATCGGTCGCCACAAGGAACAGGATTCCTGCCAGCCGACGGAAATCGTTCGTGCGACCCGGGGCCGAGAAGAGATCCGCGAGATAGTCGCCGACGCCGGCGTTGTCGAACACGCTCCTCGGGAGCGCTCGCGCCAGTTCTTGAAGGGAGTCGAAGCCCCCGCCCGACAAAGGCCCCCCGACAGTGCGGCCGGCAGCCTTAGTCAGCAACTCAGGGAGCGAGGCCACGCACCGTGCATATTCCCCCAATGCCGGCCGCAACAGAAGGTCCGGGTCGAGGGCTTCGTCCGCCGCAGCACTCTCGATGAACATCCGATGCATGGTTCGCGGCCCGATGCCGTTTGCCAGCCCAGCGGCGATGAAGGCGCCGGAACTCACGCCCACGAAGACATCGCAGCCGGTGAAATCGAGCCCGGCGAGAGCCTCATCGAGTGCCACGAGCGCACCTATTTCCCAGATCGCGCCGAGGGGGCCGCCGCCCGCCAGAGCGATTCCTCTCTTCCGGCGACGCATTGGCTCCGCCCTTTCCTACGCCGCTGTCTCCGGGGTCTTTGCGGACGCTGTCCTCTTCTTCGCCGATGAGCTGGAGGGCTTTTCCGAAGCGGGCATCGATTCCAACAGCTTCTTGGTAATCTTCGTCAAATCGGCGACACGTCTGGAGAGGCTGTCGATGTCCTTGCTGGTCGGCACGCTAAGACTATGGAGCGCACGCTCGACGCGGTCCTCGAACACCTTCTCGAGCTTTTCCCAGGTCCCGGTTGCTTTGGCACGCACCTCCTCGATCTGGTTGTCCGCCGCTTTCTTGGCGCGGTCCTGAACCGCCTCGCCTTCCTTGACAAGAGCATCGAAGGTTTTCATGCCTTCCTCGCGGGCTCTCGCAAAGGCGCCCAGCCCAGCCAGCCAGATCTGGTTGGCCGATTCCCGGATCTCGGCGACGACTTGGCTGTCCGAGGCGGCTTCCTCCCTCCCCTTTTTCTTGCTGCTCATGGCGACCTTCCGTTCATTGCTAAGACTTCAAATGAGGCGGGTGCTCCCCAGGATGAATCTTTGGTCCGCAAGGATGATGCCGGCCTTGATGCAGATTAAGGGAAGGAGAATTATCCACAGTCCTGGCCAACAGCAAAAAGAAGTGCGCGCCGATAAAGCTCTCGCTTCATCAAGTCATGGCGCGGGCCTCCCGCGACCTTGATGCGGAACCGTCGGTCAGGCCGCCAACTCGCCGAGGAGAATTTGGGGGATCACAGGGGAAAACGCGAATGCGAGGTGGCCAAGAGACGGCACGAGCCTTTCACGAGCACCCGCCAGGCGGCTGCTGTCCGGTGGCACGACGATGTTGTCCGCCGGGCTCCAGACGCTCAGCACGGTCACGCCGAGACTGTCTGCGTCCGGCAGCCCGTTAAGCCAAGCGTTCCGATGCTCCATCTCCCTGGCACTCCCCCCTGGTCCGAGCCGCGCGAGCCAGCTCCCGTGAAAGGGGCAGGCAAGAGTCACCAGCTTGCCGACACGGCCCGGGCCGTGTCGTCGCAGATACGCCAGGGCGGCCAAGCCTCCCATGCTGTGGCAGACGAGATCAACGCGATCCCCACCTGTTTGGAGCAGCAGCGACTCAATCCGCGTATGCAACTGCTCGCCAAACCCATCGATGCCTCCCAGGGGTGGCTCCAGATTCACGGTCGCCACCGGGAACCCCGCAGCCCGCAAGCGCCGGCGCATCCACCACCAAAAGCCCCTGTTGCAGAGATAGCCGTGGACCAGGAGCACGGGACGCAGAGCGGGATCGTGGTCCACCGCCTCATCTCCCATCCATAACCACTCAAAGGGCTGAATCGCGATGAACCGGATCAGGAATGCGAGCCAGTCCTTGAGCCGAACGGATGACCGGCTCAGCACCCCCTTGCCCGACTCTGCTGGAAAGCTTCCGGAACCTCGGCCGGAGACCGCAAAGCTGACAACGACTGGACATGAGTTCAAGGCGAGAAAGATACCCGAGGCGATTGCGGTAGCCTCCAAGGGATCCGCTGTCCCGGAGCTTACCAGGAAGGCCACGACAGAGACGAGAACCGATGCTTCGGCAGCGAGGACGCAACGAAGCCAACAAGCCATCATGACAGGTTCACCGGTGCGTTCAGGAATGATCCACAATCCGTAGACCGGCATCGCGGCTGTCGCATGCTGACAAGCGAGTGTTTCTGGCGACTAATCCGATGTCTCATGCCCCCGGTACAGCTCTTCAATCTCCCGCGCGAAGCGCCGTTCCAGCAGATCGCGTTTCAGCTTCATGGTTGGGGTGAGTAGACCACCCTCGATCTTCCACGGTTCAAGGCAGAGATGCACGGCGCGGATCCGCGCAAACCCAGGGAAACCCTGGAGCAATTCGGAAAGGTGAGCCAGGATAGCTTCTTTGACGGCGGAACTGTGCAAAGCTCTGGTCGCGTCGGGATCGAGACCGTGCACGCGCGCGAAGTCCGGCCAGGCATCGCGGTTCAGCACCAGGACGGCGACCAGGAAGGGGCGCCGGTTACCGGACACCATGGCCTGTTCGAACAGGCGGTCGAGGGTGATCGCCATCTCCATATCGGCAGGTGAAACCTTTTCGCCGGTCGAGGTGACGATGATTTCCTTCAGCCGCCCGCGGATGAACACCTGGCGATGGCGGATTTCCCCGATGTCCCCGGTGTGCAGCCATCCCGCGGCATCGATCGCCGCGCTCGTCGCCTCCGGCCGGTTCCAGTAGCCCAGCATGACGCCTGGGGAACGCACCAGAATCTCGCCGTCCTGGCCGATGCTGACGGTTATCCCGTGCAGCGGCTCACCGGCGGCGCCGACGATATACGTCGCCGGATTGCCGGCGCACACGCCCGCGGTTGCCTCGGTCAGGCCGTAGCCTTCGATCAGCGGTAAGCCGAGCCCGACGAAGAAGCGCGCGACGGCCTCGGACAGGGGGGCACCGCCGCTGACCGCCAAGCGCACGCGACCGCCCAGGCGGGCCAGTACCCGGTCGGCAACCAGACGGCGCAGCAGCGGCCAGGCAATCCGCTGCGCGACGCCGGTTGTGGCCGGCTGTCCGGCCCCGGCCGTTGCATAGCGCTTCAGACCAAGCGCCACGGTCTGATCGAGCAGAAAGACGGCATGGCGATGTTCCTGGGCTTTCATTCGCACCGCCCGGTAAATTCGCTCCAGCACTCTTGGAACGACCAGGAGTATGGTCGGGCGGATGATGAGGAGATCTTCGGGCAAATGATCGATGGAGCGGGCGAAGCTGATATTCGCGCCGATCATCATCGGCACATAGTAACCGGCCACCCGTTCGAAACAGTGCGCCAGGGGCAGGTAGGACAGAAAGACGTCGTTCCGGGTTCCGGGATTGCGCTCGAGTATGGCCTCGGCGACACTCAGCAAATTGCGGTGGGAGATCATGACGCCCTTAGGCCGCCCGGTGGTGCCTGAAGTGTAGATCAGGGTTGCCAGCCCCTCTGGATGAAGATCCGGCTCGGGACATTCCTGAGGCCGATCCGGCAGCCAGCCTGCGACCGGTCGCAGCATGCCGTCGGTATCCGGCGGTGGCACAGGCCCCAGGCATAGCACCCGCCGCAGAGACGGCAGGGCCGCGCGGTGGGCGGCAAGCGACCGCCAGGCATCCGCCGTCCCGACCAGGAGGAGCCGTGCGCCGGAGTCCGCGAGGACATAGGCGATGTTCCCCGGCGTGTCCGTGGGAAACAGCGGTACGATAACGAGGCCCAGAGATTGTGCCGCCAAGTCGAAG
>JAJFMR010000337.1 GCA_020696915.1 Rhizobiaceae bacterium
ATTCGCGCAGCTCGAGGCGCCGGCGGAGGAAACTCAGCAGCAGCTCCAGCCGCACGATCTCGGGGTCGGATCCGAAAAGGGCGCTGTCCGGAGGCATGTCGGAGACTGCCAGGCAGGCATCCGCCATGTCGCTCACCGCGCGCCGCAGGAACGGAAGCCTGGCAAGGCTCGCGCGGTGGTACGAATTGGCGCCGTGCTCGCGGTAATTGCCAAGCGCGAACGGCAATTGACGGATCCGTCCGGCAAGCGCCGCAACGCGCAGCAGGACCGCGTCCGCGCTGATGCGCCAGCGACGCTCCGGCAGCGGGAAAGCCGGCGTGAGCAGGTACCGGTTGAATGCATTTCCTGACGTCGGCACGGCCGGCGGCATCGATCAGATTCAGCCGGTAGGAGATCGCTGCAAGGGATTCGTGCCATGCGCTGGCCAGAATTTCGAGGGCGTCGGGAACAAGCGTGTCGTCGGCGTCCAGAAACAGGATGACGTCGCCGGTCGCCCGCCTGAAACCGGCATTGAATGCCGACGCCTGGCCGCGGTTCTCCTGTTCGACCAGAACCAGGTTTTCGCCTCTTGCACGGGCAACCTGAAGGCTGTTGTCGGACGAGCCGTCGTCGACCACGATGATCTGGTCCGGCTGACGGGTCTGGGCATCCAGGGAGGCGAGACAAGAATCCAGAAAATGACCGTAGTCGTGGCAGGTGACGACGACTGAAATGCTCGGCGGCATGTATCTCAGTGCCGAAGGCGGGCGTCTCGGGCAGCCAACAATGCGAAAACCGTCGTCCGGTGATCCCGACGCCCCTCCGCCCGGGCACGCGACAGCGCTATCTCGCGACGATTTCGGAGTTGGCCGTCAGCCGCCATAGCCGACCGACCGGGACGACGAGGAATCCCTGTTGGTGTCGGCCTGCGAGATACCGAACTGTCCGCGCACCCTTGCCGTCAATTGTCGCTGGACGTTTTCCGACAGTCCCGCAACCGCGCGGCGCGGGACGTTGGCCAGCACTTGCGACGGCATCTGATTGAGCAGCCTGGCTGACTGGGAGCGATCTCGATAGGTGCGGATAAAAGCAGTGACCAAAGTCGGGTCACGGGACAGGAGAGCCCGATTGAACTCCTGATCCATCTCCGACATCTGCTGCCCGGAAAGCCGGGTGCCGGCCTCGGGAGTCGTACAGCCTGCCATTCCCAGGCCGATCAACGATCCCATGAGGATCGAACGCCCGACACGACGCAAGGTGGAAGCGGACCTCATCGACGTCCCCTATCGAACGCAGCCTCTCACTTGTATCGGAACTCGATTATACTGTCCATCATCGCCTCAGGCGGGCGGTTGCAGCCTGGCTGATCATGAGGCACAGTCGATGCCTGCCGATGGACGGAATGGAGGTTCCGCTCGTCTCGTACCCTTGGGAGGAAGAGCATGAACAAGAACCTTTGGCTGGGTTCGGCGCTGATTGCGCTCGCCCTCGCTTCGCCTGCCGCCGCCGAGCTGAAGTTCAAGCCGGGAGAGGACGCCCGCTTCACCTGGTCTAATTTCGAGGACCTGAAGAAGGTCGACTTGAAGGGTGAGACGCTCTCCATCTTCGGCCCGTGGCGCGGCGAGGACGAAGCGCTCGTCCGTTCCGTTCTCGACTACTTCACCGAGGCGACCGGCGTTACGATCAACTATTCGTCGTCCGAGAACTACGAGCAGCAGATCGTCATCGACACCCAGGCCGGCAGCCCGCCCAACATCGCCATACTGCCGCAGCCGGGCCTGCTCCAGGACCTGGCATCGAAAGGGCTGCTGACGCCCCTTGACGATGCCACCGCCACCTTCGTCAAGGACAACTACGGCGCCGGCCAGTCCTGGGTCGAGCTCGGCACCTACGCGGACAAGGACGGCACGTCGAAATTCTTCGCCTTTCCCTACAAGGCCGATCTGAAATCGCTGGTCTGGTACGTGCCCGACAATTTCGACGAGGCCGGCTACGAAATCCCGAAGACCTGGGAGGAATTGCAGGCGCTCACCGACCAGATCGTCGCCGACGGCGGCGTGCCGTGGTGCATCGGTCTGGGCTCGGGCGGGGCCACCGGCTGGCCTGCAACCGACTGGGTCGAGGACATCATGCTGCGCACCCAGCCACCCGAGACCTACGACAAGTGGACCCGCAACGAGATACCGTTCGACGATCCTGCCGTGGTCGAGGCGCTGCAGATATTCGCCGACATCGCCACCAACGACGACTATGTCGACGGCGGCAAGGCGGCGGTCGCGGCGACCGACTTCCGGGACAGCCCCAAGGGACTCTTTGCAGTGCCGCCGAAGTGCTACATGCATCGCCAGGCGTCGTTCATCTCCTCCTTTTTCCCGGAAGGCACGACGCTCGGCGAGGACGCCGACTTCTTCTACCTGCCGCCGATGGCTTCGAAGCCGGAACTCGGCAGCCCGGTGCTCGGGGCCGGAACCCTGGTGGCCATCACCAAGGATTCGAAAGGCGCCCGCGCCTTCATCGAGTTCCTGAAAATGCCGCTCTCCCACGAGATCTGGATGGCGCAATCCGGCCTGCTCAGCCCGTTGAAGACGGTCAACACGGAGGCCTACGCCAACGACGCCCTGAAGAAGCAGGGCGACATCCTCGTCAACGCCTCGACCTTCCGCTTCGACGGTTCGGACCTGATGCCGGGCAAGATCGGGGCAGGCGCATTCTGGACCGGCATGATCGACCTGGTCGGCGGCAAGCCGGCAGCCGAGGTCGCAGCTGACATCCAGAAAGGCTGGGACGCGATCAAATAGCGGCAGTCCGCGCACGCTCAAGTCCGGAACCGCTCGGGGGCCGGTCACGGGAAGTCGCACCGGAGGGGCGCCGCGGCGCCGCTTCGGCCCTGCAGCAGGGAGGGAGCAATGGCGGCGCAGATTCTGTCGGCGATCATCACCATCGTGGTCGGTGTCGGCGGTGCGGTCGCCTATTTCTGGGGCGCCAACAGGCTGCTCGACCTGGTTTTTCCGTCGCGCGGGGTCAAGGGCACGGCGGCGATCGACAATCTGCGCCGCCAGTCGATGATCCGCCCCTGGCTGTTCATCGGCCCGGCCCTGGTGATCCTGACCGTCTATCTGATCTACCCCGTCGTCCAGACGCTGATCCTCTCCTTCCTCGGCCGCAACGGCGAAAACTTCGTGGGGGCCGCCAACTACGCCTGGGCATTCGGCGACCGCGAGTTCCAGACGTCGATCCTCAACAATCTCCTGTGGCTCGCCGTGGTGCCGGCGGCCTGCACCTTTCTTGGCCTGGTGATCGCCGTGCTGACCGACAGGATCTGGTGGGGAACCATCGCCAAGAGCCTGATCTTCCTGCCGCTCGCCATCTCGTTCGTCGGCGCCAGCGTGATCTGGAAGTTCATCTACGAATATCGCGGCGAAGGCCAGGTGCAGATCGGGCTGCTCAACGCCATCGTGCAGGGTCTGGGGGGCAATCCGCAGGTGTGGATATCGCTGCCCTTCTGGAACAACTTCTTCCTCATGGTGATCTTGATCTGGATCCAGACGGGCTTCGCCATGGTCATCCTGTCCGCGGCCTTGCGGGGCATCCCGGAAGAGACAATCGAGGCGGCAGTGATCGACGGCGCCAGCCCGTTCCAGACCTTCTGGAAGATCATGATCCCGCAGATCTGGGGCACCATCGCCGTGGTCTGGACGACCATCACGATCCTGGTGCTGAAGGTCTTCGACATCGTGCTCACCATGACCAACGGCCAGTGGAACACGCAGGTGCTCGCCAATCTGATGTTCGACTGGATGTTCAGGGGTGGCGGCGATTTCGGGCGTGGCGCGACCATCGCCATCATCATCATGCTGGCCGTGCTGCCGATCATGATCTGGAACATCCGCCAGGCCAACAGGGAGGCGGGAGGGAACTGACCATGGCCGCTTCGGCAGGGAAGGGGTTCGCGGGCCGGTTCGGCGTGCATCTCGCCGTGCTTTTCTTTGTCGTTCGTGATCGAAGGCAACATCTTCGGCGACGGGCCCGCCCGCGACATCACCGCGTTCGGTGTCCGGTCCGCGGATCCCACCCGGTACGAAGCGGGTGAAGTCGCCGATCTCGGCGACGGCGAGACCTTGCAACTCGAGGCCGACGGTCGCTTCGTCTACGCCTCGACGAACCGTTTCGAGGGCGAGCGGGGCCAGCGCGTCTATTTTGCATCGTCGGCGCCGCCGCGTTTCACCGCCGAGAACTACGAGACGGTGCTGTTTTCCGAAGGCATCGGCCGGTCCTTCGTAAACTCGCTGACCGTAACCATCCCGGCGACGGTGATCCCGATCATGATTGCCGCGTTTGCGGCCTATGCGTTGGCATGGATGCGCTTCCCGGGCCGGGCGCTGATCATTGCCGCAATCATCGGCCTGCTCGTCGTGCCGCTGCAGATGACGCTCATTCCGCTTCTGCAGCTCTACAACGGCGTCGGCGCGTTCTTCGGCGTGCCGTCCAAGACCTATCTCGGCATCTGGCTCGCCCATACCGGGTTCGGCCTGCCCTTCGCCATCTACCTGCTGCGCAGCTACATGGCCGGGCTGCCGCGCGAGCTGATGGAATCGGCGCGCATCGACGGGGCCAGCGATTTCGAGATCTTCGTCAAGATCGTGCTGCCGCTGTCCTTCCCGGTGCTGGCGTCCTTCGCCATCTTCCAGTTCCTCTGGGTGTGGAACGACCTTCTGGTGGCCATGGTGTTCCTCGGATCGGGCGCCGACCAGCTGGTGCTGACCGGCAAGCTGAACGCGCTGCTCGGCTCGCGCGGCGGCGACTGGGAAATCCTGACCACGTCGGCCTTCGTGACCATAATCGTGCCGCTGGCCGTGTTCTTCTCGCTGCAGCGCTACTTCGTGCGTGGCCTGCTCGCCGGCTCGGTCAAGGGAGGCTGACGAATGACGCAATTCCTCCAGCATGGCGGCTCG
>JAJFMR010000338.1 GCA_020696915.1 Rhizobiaceae bacterium
CCCTCATCGACGAACACCGGCCGGTTGCCGAAGGCGTCGTAACCGGACCTGCCGATCGGCAGCGACGGCTTCATCTTGACCTCGATCAGGTCGCCGCTCAGCCGGAAGGCATCGAATTCGAGCGCCTCCCAAGGCTTCTCCCGAAAGGTCTCGATACCACCCTGAAGGATCGCCTCCCCGATGCGCAGATTGTTGAGGCGCGGCGGCATTTTGCCTTCAAGCAGCAGCGGCAGCGACGACGAATTGCCGCCCGATACCAGATCGAGACTGAACCCGGTGAGGCGCTCGACCTCGCAGGCATGGGCCGCCAGCTGACCGAGATTTTCCTCCGTCGGCACGATGGCGCCGAAGCAAGTCAGGTTCGTGCCGAGCCCGGCGATGCGCACCCCCTTCAGCTCGAGCACCTTGTCGACCGTCGGCAAAAGGTCGGTCGGCCAGATGCCCTCCCGAAGATCGCCCAGATCGACCATCAGCATGATGTCATGCACGCGTCCCATGCGCTGGGCGATGCGCGAAATTTCCCGGATTATGGAAAGCTCCGACTGCAGGCTGATGTCGACGGTTCGCACAACCTCCTCGGCGCGCGCGACCGGCGGGCTGCGCAGCAGCATTATCGGCGCCGCGATGCCGCTGTCGCGCAACCGGCGGATGTTCTCGAAACGCGATTCCGCAATGCCGACCACGCCGCCGCGCAACATGGCACGCGCCACCTGCGGCATGCCGCAGGTGCCTTTGGTGACGCCGAACACCTTGATGCCCGCCTCCGCGCAGCGGTTTACTACGGTGCGGGCATTGCGCTCGATGCGGCCGAGGTCGATGGCGAGTTGCGGTCCGGCCATGGGCGCCTCACTGCCTGTAGACCAGGCCGGCCGGATCGATGTCCGGCCGGCGTCCGGCCACCAGGTCGGCCAGCAATTTTCCCGATCCGGCCGCCATGGTCCAACCGACGTGACCATGGCCAGTATCGAGATACAGGTTCTTGAAACGTGCGCGCCCGATGACCGGCACCGAATTCGGCATCATCGGCCTGAGGCCGGCCCAAAGCTCGGCCCGCCTTGCGTCGAAGGCTCCCGGGAACAGGTCCCTGCCCGTCCGCAACAGTTTTGCGAAATCCTCCGGCCGATGGCTGCGGTCAAAACCGGCGAACTCCGCCGTCGCCGCCAACCGGATGCGGTTGCCGAGACGCGAATAGGCCAGGAAATGGTCCTCGTCCACACCGCCAAGGGACGGCGCATTCGTCTCGTCCTCGATCGGCACGGTCGCCGTGTAACCTTTGACGGGGTAGACCGGGAGGTCGATGCCGTATCTGCGCCCGAGCAGACCGCTCTCCGGACCCATCGAGATCACCACTGCGTCGCCGCTTACGGCTCCCGCCGAGGTTATCGCGGCGCGTACCCTGTCGCCATCCGTATCGAGGCCCTGAACCGTCGTCCCGAACAGGAATTTCACGCCGAGCCGGTCGCTGCAATGGGCCGCAAGCCGCTCCGTGAACATCCGCGAATCGCCGGTCTGGTCCAGCGGCGAATAGACGCCGCCGGCAATCTCGTGCTTCGCGCCGGCCAGCCCCGGCTCCAGCTCCACCAGCCGGTCCCGGTCGACGAGCTCGATCGGCAGGCCGCGCTCGGCGAGATAGCGGTAATTGTCGGTGCCGTGGGCAAGACTTTCCTTCGAGCGGAAGAAGTACAGTACACCCTGGCGGCGCTGATCATAGGTGATCGCGGCCTCTTCCGAGAGCGCATTGATGCAGTCGCGCGAATACAGCGCCAGCCGCAGTTTCACGTCGGTGTTGGCGCGGCAGCGCGCCATCGTGCACTGGCCGAGAAAACGCAGGCTCCACAGCAGGAAATGGGGGTCGAAGCGCAGCCTGACCTTGATGCCCAGATCCTTGTCCCAGAGCGCGCGCAGGAAGGTTTTCAGCGCCGCCGGGGAAGCCCAGGCGGTGGCGTCGCCGGGCGACACAAGCCCTGCATTGGACTGGCTGGTGCCCCGCGCCGCCGCGTCATGGCGCTCGATGACGACCACCTCGTGGCCGTCCCTGGCAAGGTAGCAGGCGGCGGCCGTCCCCACCACGCCGGCGCCGAGCACGAGGATCTTCATCCCGCGGCGCCCTCCTCGAAGGCCGGGGTGAGCGCGTTCCGGTGGAGTGCCCTGTCGACGAGCGATCCCGCAAACGGCCTGGCGTTGTCGAGCGAGAGGAGCCTCGCCAGCTCCTCCGCCCGTTGTCCCAGGCGCTCGGCGATGGCCCTCAGCGGTCTCGCCCGGGCGCGCCGGCCGGCTGCGCGCGCCGGTCCTCCTGTACCGACGCGGAGCATGATGCCCTCTGTCGCCGGGTTGCAGACCTCGATCCCGGCCCGTTCGGCCGGCCTTCCCCCGGCATCTCCATCGAAAACCCTGCTCAGCATGGCTCAGGCCCTCAATTGCTGCGCCAGAGGCGAGCCTTCGGCGATCTCGATCAGTGTCGGCACGGTCCGTCGCGCAGATTCCGCCAGGGCAATCCGGAACGCCTCGATGCCATCCGGCCGCAACGCCTCGCAGCCCAGCCCCTTTGCCACGGCCACAAAATCCGGCGTGAAAATGTCGACGCCGATCTGCGGGATGTCGCGGTCGGCCATGAACGCCTTGATCTCGCCATAACTGGCATTGTTCCAGACAATCACCGCCACGCCGATGCCGGCCTCGACGGCCGCCGCGATCTCCTGGATCGAAAACTGGATGCCGCCGTCGCCCATCAGCGACACGACCGGCCGGTCCGGCGCACCGAGTTTTGCGCCGAACGCCGCCGGCAGCCCGTAGCCCAGCGTCCCGTATCCCGTGCTGGAGTTGAAATAGGAGCGCGGCCGCGCCGCCTGGTAGAACTGATTGGCGCAATAGACCGGCTCGGTCTGATCGCCGGCGACGATGGCGTTCGGCAAGACCTGGTCGACGATCTCCATTATGCGCCGGTGCGTCGCGCAGGCGGGCCACAGAACCTGATCCACTGCGGCGCGGATCGCCCCGGCTCTCGCCGCGCCGTCGCCTGAAGACGTGCCTGCGGGCAGCGCGCTGAGCAGTGCGGCGACCGCCAGCCTTGCGTCGGCGACGATCGGCAGCGCGGCGGGGAACTGCGTCACCAGCTGCAGCGGATCGATGTCGACATGGATCAGCCTGCCGGCGATCCTGACCGGATGCGGCTCGGGATACATCTCCGTCTCGCCGAACTCCGTGCCGATGGCGAGCACCACATCGGCGGCGGCAAGTTCCGCCCGGAGCGGCATCATGCCGAGATTGCCCGAAAGGCGCAGCGGATGGACGGGCGGGACGATTCCCTTGCCGTTGATCGTCATGAAGACGGGCGCGTCGAGCCGTTCCGCCAGGACACGAAGGCCGGCCGCCGCGTCCTGAGCGCCGCCGCCGGCGATGATCAGCGGGCGTCTTGAGCCCGCCAGCAGCCCCGCCGCCGCGGCGATCTGCGACGCATCCGGCGCCGCCCTCCCCGGCAGCGTCCATGCAACAGGCTCGCTGTCCTCAACCTCGGCGACGATAACGTCGACCGGGATCTCGATGTGTACCGGCCGCGGCCGCGACGACGAGAACACCGCGAAAGCACAAGCCAGGATCTCCGGAAGCTGCGACGGCGCCAGAATCGTGTGGCTGAAGGCGGTGATGCCCGAGACCAGACCCTGCTGCGAGGGCAGTTCGTGCAGGCGGCCGTGACGCATGCCGAGCTGCTCGCGGGCATTGACGCTCGAGATGACCAGCATCGGCACGGAATCGGCATAGGCCTGCCCCATCGCCGTGGCAATGTTGGTCATGCCGCATAGCCGTCGGCCATGAAGCCGGCGCCCTGCTCGTGGCGCGGGGTGACGTGCCGGATCTTGGTCCCCGGCAGACCGCGATAGAGTTCGACGGTGTGGACGCCCGGAATGCCGAATATCAACTCGACGCCATAGGCCTCGAGCAGCTTGACCAGATATTCCCCGCAGGTCACCACAGCCGTCCTCCCCGTCCTCGCCGCAGCAAGACTGGTCCGAACGCTCCAGCGACGGCAGTTGGCGCAGTGCTGCTGCGCAGACGAGAGAGCGACGCGCTGGCCGGCCGGAACATCATGCCGACCGGCGGCAAGCGCCCCGAAGTTTCCGGCGCCGCGGGCATGGCGCTATTTTCTCTCGACGCCAGGCAGAACGCACAGCATCTCGAACAGCAGATAGGCCGCCGTCAGCGCGGTGTTGCCCGTGGTGTCGTAGGGCGGCGAGACCTCGACCAGGTCGCAGCCGACGAGATTCAGGCCGAAACAGCCGCGGATGATCTCGAGCGCCTGGATCGTCGTCAGACCGCCGATTTCCGGCGTGCCGGTGCCCGGCGCAAACCCCGGATCGAGGCTGTCGATGTCGTAGGAGAGATAGACCGGGCCATCCCCCATCTGCGCGCGGACCTCCGCCATCAGCGGCGTCAGCGATCTGTGCCAGCACTCCTCGGCCTGCACGACGCGAAAGCCCTGGCTGCGCGACCAGTCGAAATCGTCGGCCGCATAGCCCGAGCCGCGCAGGCCGATCTGGATGCAGCGCCTGGTGTCGAGGACGCCAGCCTCCACGGCGCGCCTGAACGGGGTGCCGTGTGCGATCGGCTCGCCAAACATGTGGTCGTTGATGTCGGCATGCGCGTCGACATGAATCAGACCCACCGGTCCATGCTTCCTGGCCATGGCGCGCAGGATCGGATAGGCGATCGTATGATCGCCGCCGAGGGTGAGCGGAATGCATCCGTCCGCCAGGATGCGCTCATAGGCCTCCGTGATGATGTCCATGCATTTCGGCAGGTTGAACGTGTCGATCGCCACGTCGCCGATGTCGGCGACCTGCAGGCTGTCGAACGGGGCGGCGCGCGACGCCATGTTGTAAGGCCTGACGAAACTTGATTCGGCCCTGATCTGGCGTGGCCCGAAACGTGTGCCGGGACGGTTCGAGGTGCCGATGTCCATCGGCACACCGACGAAGCAGGCGTCGAGCCCACTGGCGTCCGGTTGCGCCGGGAGCCGCATGAAGGTCGCCGGCGCGCCGAAGCGAGGCATCTCGTTGCCGCCGAGCGGCTGGTTGAGCTTTCTGCCGTTCATCGTTCCTCCGTATTGTCGCCGAGGTCTGCCGGGGCTGCGGCTCTTCCGCCGCCCCGGTGCAAAATTGATCGGTTCGGCACCGTCGGGCGCAGCCGCGCAGGAGGGGCCCGCAGCCGGGTGCGAAAATTCGGCATCGGCGTCGAGCCTGGCCGTCGCGCCCGACCGGCCGGGTCGTCGCGAAAGAATAAGCTCAGCCCTCCGAAGCCATCGCGCCAAGCAGCTTGCGGATGTCGCCGAACCTGGCGATCAGCCCGAAGACAAGCGCGGCGAGCGCCACGAAGAAGATCGAAACTGCCGCCATCGTCGGCGTGTAGCCGTAACGAAGCGCGTTGAATATCTTGATCGGCAACGTCTCCGTGGTGAACCCGACGGTCATGTAGGCGACGATGTATTCGTTGAGCGACAGCACAAATGCGAAGGCGTAGCCGGAGACCAGATAGGGCAGGATGAGCGGCAGCACGACGGTTTTCAGAAGCGTGCGGTCGTCGGCGCCCATGGTCGCGGCCGCCTCGACGAGCGAGCGGTCGATCGAGGCGAAGCCGAGCGACAGCGTCACCAGCGGCAGCGTAACGAAGAAGATGCCGTGGCTGATCGCGGCCGTCCAGGGCTGGCCATAGAAGCCGCTGGTTGCCCAGAAGGTGAGCATGCCGAGCGCGGTGATGACCGGCGGCAGGATGAATGGCGCTACGCCGAGAAGCTGAAAGACGTTCGCCCAGGGCGCGATGCGCCGCCACAGGAACCAGGCCAGCGGCAGCGCAACGGCGACGGCAATTGCCGCGGCGCTGACCGCCAGCAGGACCGAGGCGATCAGCGCGCGCCGCCACTCGGCATCGGCGAAGATCTGACCATACCAGGACAGCGAAAAGCCGATCGGCGGGAAGGTCAAATCCTGTTTTTCATTGAACGATACGCCCGCTACCACGACCAGCGGCAAGGCCAGAAACAGGCCGACGGCGAAAAAATAGAGGCGGCGCAGGAAAGTCCCTCTCATGACGCGTTCTCCCTGCGGCCGACGAGCAGAGTGAGGCCCACCAGTGCGAGCGAGATGAGCACCAGGAACGCCGCCATTGCCGCGGCGAAGGGCATGTTCGACTGGTAGATCGCCTGGTCGGTGATGAGCACCGAAAGGGTCCAGTGCTGCGGCCGGCCGAGAATTTGCGGCAACAGGTAGGAGCCCAGCGCGAACACGAAAACCATGATGATGGTGGCGACGAGGGTATTGCGCAACGCCGGCACGACGACGTTGAAGAAAGCGCGGATCGGCGAGGAGCCGAGCGTGCGCGCCACTTCGAGCAGCGTCGTATCGAGCCGCACCAAAGCGGGATAGAGCACGAGCACGGTGTAGGGCAGCGCCTGATACACCATTCCGGTCAGCACGGCGCCAAAGGATGGCAGCAACGCCACGGGCTCGTCCATGAGCCCGAGCCAGACGAACAGGTTGGTAATGCCGGCGGTGCGCGAAAACAGCGTCGACCACGCAAAGCCAATGATGACCTCCGACAGCGACAGCACCGACAGCAGCGCGACCAGCCAGACGGTCTGGACCATCCGCGACTGCCTGGTGAGCAGGTAGGTGAACGGGAAGGCGATGGCGACACAGCAGATAGCCACCAGCACCGACAGCACCAGCGAGAAACCGAGCACGCGGCCGAAGAACAGCGACAGGAACCGGCCATAATTGTCCAGCGTGAAATCGGTCGTGTAAAAGCCGGCGGGGTCGCGCTGGAAGAAGCTGACAGCGATCATCGTCGAGAAGGGCACGACGAAGAAGACGACCAGCATCACGCCCGGGAAGACGAGCGGCCCGTAGTCGGCGACGGACGTTGGCGGTTCGCGCCTCATGACTTCACAACCACGCAGCTTTCGGCGGGCAGGATGACGCCGACCTTGTCGCCGATCGCGGCGTCGACGCGTTCGCGAGGCGTGGTCACCGCAACGATGGTCGAGCCGCCCGCTTCGACGTAGGTCTCTATCGTTGCACCGAGATCGCGCACGAAGGTCACCGTGCCGTCG
>JAJFMR010000339.1 GCA_020696915.1 Rhizobiaceae bacterium
TCATCGCTTGCTATACGCTGTCGGACGGCAGCGGCGCCCGGCTGGCAAGCACGGCGTCGAGCTATGCCGTGTACCTGTTCCTTTGCGACGGTCTGTGGTCTCTGATCCTCGCCGTCGCGCTTCGCGGCGGGGCGATCGCCCGGACAATCGCCGCGGGATGGCGGATGGGCCTTCTCACCGGCTCGCTCAGCGGCGTCGCCTACTGGATCGCGATGTGGGCGATGACAAAGGCGCCGATCGCCTCAATCGCCGCGCTTCGCGAAACCTCGATCCTGTTCGCCATGACCATCTCCGTCTTGGCGCTCGGCGAAACGCTTACACGGTGGCGGACTGCCGCGGCGCTGCTCATCGTCACCGGCGTCGTCGCCCTCAGGCTCGGGTGATCGGCTGCGGAGGGCTGCCGATCCTGTCAGCCGGCGTCCCGATGCTTCTTCAGCCGGAGGGCGAGCCCGATATAGCTTACCCCGGCAACGATCGCGAAAGCACCGATCAGCCAGACCAGCGACAGCAGCCCGGCGCCCGGGACGGCGATCAGCGCGACGCCGAAGAGGATGGCCAGCACGCCACTCAAGGCCAGCAGCCATTCGCCCTCGATCTCCTTGCGCAGCCGCACGGCGCCGACGATCTCGAAAACGCCGATGACGATTGCCCACCCGGCAATGAACGTCAACAGGACGAGCGCCGTGATGCCGGGCGACAGGAAGGCCACCAGGCCGGCCAGTATGCCGGCCACCCCGACCACTGCCAGCCACCAGCGCGGGGCGAGCCCGCCGCCCTTTCCGACGATCGCCGCCCACAGCGAGACGGCGCCGTCGACCAGCGCATAGGCTCCCCACATGAAAGTCAGGGTGATCAGCGTGATGCCCGGCCAGACGAAGGCCAGCACGCCGAACAGGATCGCAGCAATGCCGCGCAGCAACAGCAGCCACCAATTGTCGGCCATGGCGCGAAGCAGTGAGGCGTTGCCGAGATGTGAAGCTCTATCGCCGATCGTCATGACGCACCTGTCCTGCTTGATTTCTGCCGGTGCACGTCCGGATCACGTGCTGCCCGGCGGAAAGTATGCGCCTTGAGGGAGGCGCCACGCAAGGTGACGGACGGTGATCGGCCAGGTATTGGGGTCGTCAGCGTGCAGCCGGTGCGAAAGACAAAACGAGGGCCTACGACAAGGCCGTTGCCCGCTTTGGCTCACGTTTCTCGGAATGACTGGACCAGGGGCACTCCCGACTGAATCGAACGCTGACCGGAACGCGGCGCCGTTCGATCCGTTGTCATACATGAGCAATGTTGGACGTCGACTGGGCCAACGTTCGAACGATGATCACCGCCTTCCGGAATCACCCGTCCGACGGGAAGCCCTCAGGTCCAGGAACCGCTGCATCATCGTGATCGGCGCATCCGCTGGCGGTGTCGAGGCGCTGAAACGACTAGCGGCCGATCTGCCGCCCGATCTCGCGGCCGCCATTTTCGTCGTGCTCCACGTGGGCCGGACGAGCTATCTGCCTGAAATTCTCGATCGTGCCGGCCCCATCAGGGTTGCCAAGCCTGAAAGCGGACGGGAAGTCGAGTTGGGCCGCATATACGTGGCTCCGCCCAACCTCCATCTGCTGCTGCACGACGGTCACATGCTGCTCCGGCGAGGCCCTCGCGAGAACCTCGCCCGGCCGGCGATCGATCCGCTGTTCCGATCGGCGGCATGCAGCTATGGCGCGCAGGTCATCGGCGTCGTCCTTTCGGGGAGCCTCTCCGATGGTACGGCAGGCATGCGGGCGATCAAGGCGGCGGGCGGTGTAACGGTGATCCAGGATCCGCAGGACGCGGCGGTGCCCGATATGGTTCGAAGCGCCCAGCGCCACGTCGAGATCGATCATTGCGTGCCGGTCGCCGGCATGGGCAGCCTCCTTGCGCGGTTGGCTGCCGAGCCCGCTGGCGAGACGCTTCCCATTCCGCCGGACGTTCGGCTGGAAGCGGCAATCGCAGCTCAGGAGCACTCCACCATGAAAAACGAAGATCGACTCGGCGAACTGTCGGGGTTTACATGTCCGGAATGCCACGGTCCTCTGTGGGAGATCGAGGACGGCGGCATGCTTCGCTACCGGTGCCATACCGGCCATGCCTTTACATCGGACGCCATGATGGAAGCACAGTCCGATGAAGCCGATCAGATATTGTGGAGCTTGCTCCGCGCGCATCAGCAGCGGGCGGAATTCACCCGTAGAATGGCCGATCGTGAAAGGCAGTCGGATCGTGCCGACCTGGCGGCGAAGCTTCAGGAACGGTCGAAAGAATATGAAGCGGACGCCGAAGTGATCGAAAGGCTACTCGAAACCCGGCGAATGATGGTGACGGATAATGGCGCGACCGCGCGCGAAAGCTGATCCGATCTTGGCCAAGGCTCCGGACGATGGCGTCGAGAGGAAAGACGCGCCATGCCCGATCGTCGGGATCGGCGCGTCGGCCGGCGGCATAGCCGCCCTTCAGAAATTTTTCCCTGGCGTGGCGCCCGACAGCGGACTTGCCTATGTCGTGATCCAGCATCTGGACGCCGAGCACGACAGCGCGTTGGCAAGCATCATCCAACGTTGTGCGAAGCTCGAATCGGAGGTCGTGAAGGACGAGACCCGGATCGAGCCGAACCGGATTTACGTGATACCTCCCGGCTCTTCGATGACGGTGAAGGATTGCTGCCTGCACATTACGAAAATGTCGGACCAGCGCTCGAAACGGACGCCCATCGACGATTTTCTGATCTCGCTGGCGGAAGACCAGGGAGAAAACGCGGCTGGTGTGATCCTGTCCGGGACAGGCAGCGACGGGACCATCGGTCTGAGGGCGATCAAGGAGCAGGGCGGGCTGACGCTGGCGCAGGAGAGCGCCGAATATGACGGCATGATGCGCAGCGCCGTGCAGACAGGTCTCGTCGACATGGTGCTTCCGGCAGAGACCATGGCCGCCAAGCTGGTCGACTACTTCAGACACCTCACCCGCGTGAGCGGCGGGAAAGAGCAGACCGACCTGCGGCGCGACACTGCAGACCAGCTTTCGCGCATTGCCGGACTGCTGCGGGCGCGAACGGGCCACGATTTCAGCGGCTACAAGGACAACACCATTCACCGGCGCGTCCGGCGCCGCATGCAGGTGTTGCAGATCGATGACCCTGCCGCGTTTTACGAGCGGCTGCGCCAGGAGCCACAACAGGTCGATCTCCTTTTTCAAGACCTGCTGATCGGCGTGACGAGCTTTTTTCGCGATCCTCGAGCCTTCGAGCTTCTCGAACGTACGGTCATCCCGAAACTCTTCGAAAACAGAAAACCCGACGAGACCGTCAGGGTCTGGGTGCCTGGATGCGCCACCGGAGAAGAAGCCTACTCGGTGGCGATGCTGTTGCGAGAGGGCTCCCCCAAGCTCGTCGCCGCGCCGAAGTTGCAGGTGTTCGCCACGGACATCGACGAACATGCCCTGGAGGTCGCACGCGCGGGCCGCTATCCGGCAGCAATCGCCGAGGACGTTTCGCAGAAGCGATTGCGGGAGTTCTTCTCACACGAGGACGGAACATATCGCGTTTCGTCCGATCTGCGCGAAATGTGCCTGTTCTCAGTCCACAACCTGCTGCGGGACCCGCCCTTCTCCCGGCTGGACCTGATCACCTGCCGCAACCTCCTGATCTATATGGGAGCCGAGCTTCAGGAAAAGGTGATCCCCATCTTCCACTACGCGCTACGCAGCGACGGCTACCTGTTCCTTGGCTCATCTGAAAACGTGACGCGGCATTCCCGAATGTTTTCGACGATC
>JAJFMR010000340.1 GCA_020696915.1 Rhizobiaceae bacterium
TGTATCGCGGCCTTGGTCCGGCGCTTCTTGCCGAACTCGCGGATGTTCCAGATCGCGACATTGATGGATTCGTCGAGCTTCGACGGCGGGATTCCCGCCGCCGTGATGCGCTTCCTGAGCGCCAGCAGGCCTGCCGCGATGTCGGGCGAAACGTCTCCGTGGTGCATGGCTCCCCGCTTTCAGCCATATATTCGGGCAGTTGACGGCGGTAGCGGCCATCGAGTCAAAGGCGTCGATGCTGTATAATCCGGCCATGCCCGTCCTTGACGTGCCAAAACCTGATCTGACCTTGGTCCGCGAGTTCAAAAGACGCGCCGAGAAGGCGCTGCCGGGCCGGATCATGAGTGTGATGCTCTATGGTTCACGCGCTCGCGGCGATGCGCGGCCGGACTCGGACTGGGATATTGCCGTATTCATTACCGGTGAGCCGACGCTTGAGGATCGGAGCGCGCTATCGGACATCGGCTTCGATCTGATGCTGGAGCATGGTCAATACGTCCAGGCCGTGGCGATAGATGCGGCGCGCAGTCCGGAACGGTCTTACTTCTTGAGCAATGTACTGAAGGACGGGCTGGCCGCGTGACACCACATGCGGCCACTCGATGGTCCAAGGCGGAGCGGTTTCTCGAGCAAACGACGCGCCTGTCGCCGGCCGACGCTCCGGAAGCGACCATTCATTCGGCGTATTACACAATGCTCCATGCTGCCGCCGCCGTCCTACTCGATCGCACCAAGCAAGCACCTAAGACGCATGCCGCCCTCATCGGTCAGTTCTCCCAGTTAGTGCAAGGTGACGAGCAAGGCCGTCGGTTCGGTCGCGCTTTCAATCTCGCCGACAAGCTTCGCTTGGTCGCCGACTATGACGATCAGAAGGTGCCGACAGCCAGGGAAGCGGTCGAGCTTCGTGCAACAGCCATTGAATTCGTCGCCTATTGCCGCTCGCTGCTTTAATGTAAACTCCCTTAACATGAGCTGGAAAAGACGCGAACGCGAGACGCGCGGTTACCACCACGGCAATCTGCGCGAAGCGCTGATTCAGGCCGCGCGCGAGCTCATCAAGGAGAAAGGCCCGGCGGGCTTCACCTTCGCCGATGCCGCACGGTCGGCCGGCGTCAGCGCCGCGGCGCCCTATCGGCATTTCCGCGACCGCGAGGCCCTGCTGGCCGACGTGGCGCGCGAGGGCTTCCAGCGCTTCGAGGCCATGCTGTCGACCGGCTGGGCCGGCGGCAGGCCCGATGCGCTGACCGCCTTCAACAATGTCGGCAAGGCCTATCTCGCCTTCGCCCGCGCCGAGCCCGCCTACTACGCCGCCATGTTCGAATCGGGCCTGCCGCCCGATCTCAATGCCGACCTGCGCGCCGCCGCCGACCGCGCCTTTGGCGTGCTGCGCTCGGCCGCCGATGTCCTGGTGGGCATGCTGCCGGCCGGCAAGCGGCCGCCTGCCCTGATGATGAGCCTGCATGTCTGGGCGATGGCGCACGGCATCGCCTCGCTGTTCGGCCGCGGCGATGCCGGCCGGCGCAGCCTGCCGATGACGGCCGAGGAGCTCCTGGAATCGCAAATGCTCATTTACCTGCAGGGATTGGGTTTTCCGCAAAAAGCCTGAGGGCCCCTTGACTCCCCGCGCCGGAGTGCCCAATGTAAATGTCGTTAACATTTACATCCGTTAACGCCCAAACGAGGGAGCCCCGCCATGACGGGCAGCTTGATGGAAAGACTGGACGACATCCCGAAGCCCGCCTGGATCGCCCTTCTGGTCGTGAGCTTCATCCTGTTCTGGCCGATTGGCCTCGCCCTTCTCATCTACCTGAAATGGAGTGGACGCATGTTTTGCTCTCGTCGCTACGGTCATTGGTCCGGACCCGACGGCCGCGAAGCCCGCCGTGAGGCGCGCGAAGAATGGCGTTCCTGGAAGCGCCGCCATGGTTGGAGCCACGGCAGCGGCAATGTCGCCTTCGACGAATATCGCGAGGAGACGCTTCGCCGGCTCGATGAGGAACAGCGCGAGTTCCGCGACTTCCTCGACCGGCTGCGCGCCGCCAAGGACCGCTCCGAGTTCGACCAGTTCATGAACGAGCGGCGCAACCGGCCGCCCGCCGCCGAACCGCCGGCTCCGACTCCCTCCGCTTAACCGGCCGGTTATCCGCCCCTCCCGTCGCCCCCGACGGGAGGGGTTTTCATTGTCAGTAATCCAGCTTCATCGGCAGTCCCAGCTCGACCGACCGCTCGGCGAGGTCGAGCAGCACGGCAAAGGCATAGCGCGCGTTCTGCTCGAGCGGCGCGTTGTCGGCCAGGGCATCGCGTCCCCAGGTGGCGACGATCTCGACGTCCGCCTTCCAGGTCGCGGCATTGAGGTCCTCGAGCTGGCGGCGCAGTGTCGCCGTCGAGCCCACGACCACGCGCCGGCCGTCGACATCCTCGCCCTCGAAGGTGAAGTCGAAAGGGTTGGGCAGCCACAGCTCGACATTGCGCACGAGGTGGGAGTAGCGTGAGCGAAAGCCCGTGACGTTGCTGCGCACCAGGGCGGGATCGTTGTCCCATTCCTCCGGCAGGCTGGCCGGCCGGCGCACGGCCGGATGCTCGGCGTAGGCCGCCCACAGCACTAGCGAGCCGAAACCGTCCCATCCCGGGCGGCCCGTGTAATAGGGCGCATCGAGGTCTTCGCTCCAGTCGAGCGGCTGGGCGATGCGGTCACCGAGCGATTGGTTGAGCTCGACGCGCCAGGTGAGGGTTGCCTGGAGGATCTCCTGGATATCCGGGTCGGTCTCGCCGGAGGCGACGCGACGGCTGATGCGGAACTGGGTGCCGCGCTCGCGCGCCGTCTTCTCCGAAATGTTCTCCCACTCACCGGCATAGTAGCGCGTGAGCGACCCGACATAGACGTCGAGGGCCATGAACGAGGGGTCCTTTTGCTTTGTCTGGGGCGGTTGTCCGCCTCTGCCACTTGCAGTTGTTTTAGGCGGAATTTGAACCCGCGAAAACAACCGAAAGCAAATACCTGAATGACAACGCGCGCATCGGGCATTCCGTGGCGCAGGACAGCGTTGCACCCCTTCGAGGGAATACTATCAACAATAGTATTCCACTCGGGATATTCTACGAGAAACTAAATGGCGCGAAACGCCTATTGAGGCTCGAGATTGAGACCCTTGACCAGCTCGATCCAGACCGGGCCCTGCTCGGCCAGGAACTTCTCGAAGAACACATGGTCCTGGGCGGCATTGTCGATGCCGAACGTGTCGAGGATCTTCTGGATGCGCTCGGTCTTGCCGGCCTCGACCATCATGTCGGAGAGCTTCAGCACGATTTCCTTGGGCATCGCCGCCGGTCCGACCAGGCAGATGAAGCCCTGGACCTGGAAGGCGACGTCGGTGACGCCCTGCTCCCAGAAGGTGCCGACGTCGGGCAGCTTGCGCATGCGTGTCTTGGTCGGCACGGCGATCGCCCGGCCGTTGCCGCTCTGCAGGACCGCAGCGGCGGCGGCGTAGCTGCCGCTGCCGCCCTGGACGGAACCGGAGGCGACGTCGATCCACATCGGCGCCTCGCCGCGATAGTGCACCGCCTCCATCTTGAGCCCGTAGTGGCGGTTCAGCGCCTCGACGGCGCAATGGCTGTAGGAACCCGCGCCGTAGGTGCCGATGCTCACCTTGTTGTTGCGCGCGAAGTCGGCGAACTCCTTGAGGTTCTTGGCGGGGACGTTCTTGCTGACGATGAACGGCAGGTGACCCGCATCCATCCACGAGATCGGCACGAAGTCCTTGTCGGGGTCGTAGGGCAGTTTCTTGAACA
>JAJFMR010000341.1 GCA_020696915.1 Rhizobiaceae bacterium
AAGGCCTACAACGTGGTCCGCGCCTTCAAGGCCGGATGGGGAGGCGTGGTGTGGAAGACGCTCGGCGAGGAAGGGCCGCCCATCGTCAACGTCAACGGCCCGCGCTACGGGGCGATCTGGGGCGCCGACCGGCGCCTGCTCGGCTTCAACAACATCGAGCTGATCACCGACCGCGACCTCTACGTCAACCTGCGCGAGATCAGGCAGGTCAAGATGGAATGGCCGGACAGGGCAATCGTCGTGTCGCTCATGGTGCCTTGCGTGGAGGAGAGCTGGAAGGCGATCCTGCCGCTGGTCGAGGAAACCGGCGCGGACGGGATAGAACTGAATTTCGGCTGCCCGCACGGCATGTCGGAGCGCGGCATGGGATCCGCCGTCGGCCAGGTGCCCGAATACATCGAGATGGTGGTCCGCTGGTGCAAGGCCAATACGCGGATGCCGGTGATCACCAAGCTCACCCCCAACATCACCGACATCCGCAAGCCGGCGCGCGCCGCGCTGGCCGGCGGCACCGACGCGGTGTCGCTCATCAACACGATCAATTCCATCACCGCCGTCGACCTCGACACTTTCGCGCCGGAGCCGACCATCGACGGCAAGGGTTCGCATGGCGGTTATTGCGGGCCGGCGGTGAAGCCGATCGCTCTTCACATGGTCGCCGACATCGCCCGCGATCCGGAGACTCGCGGCCTGCCGATCTCCGGAATAGGCGGCATCACCACGTGGCGGGACGCCGCCGAGTTCATGGCGCTGGGGGCCGGCAACGTGCAGGTCTGCACGGCGGCGATGACCTACGGCTTCAAGATCGTCCAGGAGATGATTTCAGGGCTCGGCAACTGGATGGACGAGAAGGGTCATCGCAGGCTCTCCGACATCGTCGGCCGCGCCACGCCCAACGTCACCGACTGGCAGTATCTCAACCTCAACTACGTCGCCAAGGCGCGGATCGACCAGGATCTGTGCATCAAATGCGGCCGCTGCCACATCGCCTGCGAGGACACCTCGCACCAGGCGATCACCAGCATGGTCGACGGCGTCAGGCATTTCGAGGTGCTCGAGGAGGAATGCGTCGGCTGCAATCTCTGCGTCAATGTCTGCCCGGTCGAGAACTGCATCACCATGCAGCCGCTCGAGGCCGGGGTGATGGACAGACGGACCGGTCAGCCGGTATCGCCCGTGTACGCCAACTGGACGATGCATCCCAACAATCCGGCGGCCAAGGTGGCAGCCGAGTAGGCTGCCCGCGACTGCATCGCGACGCCGCCCTGAACGGCCGGGGACGCGATCAGCCGCCGGAAGGCGTCAGGCCCCTGGCGAAGAGCCCGACGAGAAAGGCGGCGGCATCCTCGAAGCGGCGATCGCCGCCCCGTTCGGGCCCGAGGACGGCGCGCACCTGCACGTCGAAATCGGCATAATGCTGCGTCGTCGCCCAGATCGCGAAGATCAGGTGCACGGGATCGGTCCTGGCGATCGTGCCCTTCTCCATCCAGCCGCGGATGATTTTGGCCTTCGCATCCACCAGGTCCTTGAGGTCGCCTTCCAGCATCGGCCGGACGCGCGGGGCGCCGCGCAGCATTTCATTGGCGAACAGGCGGCTCTCGCGCGGATAATCGCGGGCCATCTCCAGCTTGCGGCGGATGTAGCCGGCGAGTTCGGCCAGCGGGTCGCCGGCATCGTCGAGTTCCTTCAGCGGCGCCAGCCAGGTCTCGAGCAGGCGCTGCATCAGCGTCTCGTAGATGTCCTGCTTGCGGCGGAAATAGTAGAGGAGGTTCGGTTTCGACATGCCGGCCGCTTCGGCGATCCGGTCGATGGTGGCGCCGCGAAAGCCGTGCGCGGAAAACACGTCGAGCGCCGCGTCAAGGATGATCTCGCGCTTCTCATTCTGGATCCGGGTGCGTCTCGGGGTAATCGAATCCATGTCAGGCGAGCGCCGTCCCACCTGTTTTCCGGCCGTTTTCGTGGACCAGTCTTCTGGACCAGTTCCTGCCGTTCCGTGGGACGCGATCGGGCACCGTCATTCAGCTAGTAATCCCTTGACCGCCCTCGTGGCGGTGCTAACGTTTGTCCAACCGGTCAAATTTCCGTAGCACGAAAGCGCTTCGCAGACCAAGCGTTGGCCGGATGGAACGAGGGTCCAGAAGGGGATAGGCCAGGGCATGTCCAACCGGCTGAAAGTCACGCCGAACGATCTCAGCGCATTCTGGATGCCGTTCACGGCGAACCGGCAGTTCAAGCAGGCGCCGCGCATGTTCGTCGGCGCGAAGGACATGCACTACACGACCAGCGACGGGCGCCAGGTGCTCGACGGGACGGCCGGGCTGTGGTGCGTCAACGCCGGCCATTGCCGGCCGAAGATCGTCGAGGCGATCCAGCAGCAGGCCGCGGAACTCGACTATGCGCCGGCCTTCCAGATGGGGCACCCGATCGTCTTCGAGCTGGCCAACCGGCTGATCGACATCGCGCCCGACGGCATGGAGCACGTTTTCTTCACCAATTCCGGGTCGGAGTCCGTCGACACGGCGCTGAAGATGGCGATCGCCTATCACCGGGCGAAGGGCGACGGCTCGCGGGTCCGTCTGATCGGCCGCGAGCGCGGCTATCACGGCGTCAATTTCGGCGGCATCTCCGTCGGCGGCATCGTCAGCAACCGCAAGATGTTCGGCTCGCTGCTCACCGGCGTCGATCATCTGCCGCATACGCATCTGCCGGAAAAGAACGCCTTTGCGCGCGGCGAGCCGGAGCATGGCGCCGAGCTCGCCAACGAGCTGGAGCGCATCGTGGCGCTGCACGACGCCTCGACCATCGCGGCGGTGATCGTCGAGCCCGTCGCCGGCTCGACCGGCGTGCTGATCCCGCCGAAAGGCTATCTGCAGAAGCTTCGCGACATCTGCACGAAACACGGCATTCTGTTGATCTTCGACGAAGTCATCACCGGCTTCGGCCGCCTCGGAACGAATTTCGCGACGGATTATTTCGGCGTCACGCCCGACATCATCACCACAGCCAAGGGGGTCACCAACGGGGTCATCCCGATGGGCGCCGTCTTCGTGAAGAAGGAAATCCATGACGCCTTCATGAATGGCCCGGAGCACCTGATCGAATTCTTCCACGGCTATACCTATTCCGGAAATCCGATCGCCTGCGCAGCGGCGCTCGGCACGCTCGACACCTACCGGGAGGAAGGCCTGCTGACGCGCGGCGCCGAACTCGCCGGCTACTGGGCCGACGCGCTGCACTCGCTGAAGGACGAGCCGCACGTCATCGACATCCGCAACATCGGCCTGGTCGGCGCAATCGAGCTTGCCCCGCTGCCCGGGAGTCCGGCCAAGCGGGCGTTCGAGGCCTTCGTGAAATCCTTCGAACGCGGCGCCCTGATCCGCACCACCGGCGACATCATCGCGCTGTCGCCGCCGCTGATCATCGCCAGGGGCCAGATCGACGAACTGATCGACCTGGTGCGCGGCGTCTTGAGGACGCTCGAATGATCGGGCCGGTCCGATCCTGAACCGGCCTGCCCGAGGAAGGACAGGAATGGCTGCACCCGGCGAAAACCTCAGAATAAATTCCGACCGTCTCTGGGACGCCATCATGGAGATGGCCAGGATCGGCCCGGGAGTGGCCGGTGGCAACAACCGGCAGACGCTGACCGACGCCGACGGGGAGGGGCGCCATCTGTTCCGCAAATGGTGCGAGGCGGCAGGGCTGCAGGTGGGGGTCGACCAGATGGGCACGATGTTTGCCCGCCGCGAGGGCACCGACCCCTCGGCGCTGCCGGTCTATG
>JAJFMR010000038.1 GCA_020696915.1 Rhizobiaceae bacterium
GTCGAGCATCTGCTGGTGTCGCTGCCGGGTGGCCAGACCGGTTTCCTGATCGCCGTCAACGTGCTGGTCTTCCTGCTCGCATTCTTTCTGGATTTCTTCGAGCTTGCATTCATCATCGTGCCGTTGCTCGCACCTGCCGCCGACAAGCTTGGAATCGACCTGATCTGGTTCGGCGTGCTCCTCGGAGTCAACATGCAGACCAGCTTCATGCACCCGCCCTTCGGCTTTGCGCTCTTCTATCTCCGGTCGGTCGCCGCGCGTGTTCCCTATCTGGACAAGCTGACCGGCCAGACCGTTCAGCCGGTCACCACCGGGCAGATCTACTGGGGAGCGGTGCCGTTCGTTGGAATACAGGTTCTGATGATCGCTCTCACCATCACGTTCCCGCAGATGGTGATGCACTACAAAGGACCGGTCGTGGACCCGGGGGAAATCGAAATCAGGTTGCCGGAACAGCCCGGCTTCGGCCTGCCGCCGATTGGCGGGGCACCCCCGCCAGGGGACGGCGCCGCGGATCCTGCCCAGCCGGGGCCACCCGGCAACGATCTGTCGAAGCCGCCGAGCTTCAATTGAATGGAATGGGAATAGAGAGGAGTCCGGCATTCACCGGACCCTTTCAGGCCGCTCGATTCCCGCGGCGCGCCAGCGCCGCACGTAATTCGAGCAGGCGGACCGATGCGGCGTTTCAGTTTGCGCGCGGTCGACCGAGAACTGCTGCCGCTTTTTTCAAGCTAGAGCTTGCCGGCGCGCTGCTGCAGCATCATGAAAGTGTCGAAGTTGTACTCTCCGATCTGCGCCCACAGATAGGCGTCCTTGCGGAATGCGAGCTGACTCTCGTGCACCTTCTTGAAGGATGCATTGCTGGCCGACATGTCGGCGTAAGTCGCATTTGCGGCATCGAATGCGGCCGACATGATCTCCTGACTGAACGGCCGCAGCTGCGCTCCCGCCGCCACCAGGCGCCGGAGCGCCGCAGGGTTCTTGTGGTCGTAGCTCGCCATCATGCTGCCATTTGCGGCTTCGCAGGCCGACGCCAGGACGCTTTGGTAGCTTTTCGGCAACTCGTTCCACTTTGCCATATTGATCAGCGAATGCAGCGCTGGGCCACCTTCCCAGAAGCCTGGATAGTAGTAATTCTTCGCCACCTTGTAGAAGCCGAGTTTCTCGTCGTCATACGGGCCGACCCATTCGCATGCGTCGATCGTGCCCTTCTCCAGCGCCGGATAGATATCGCCGCCCGGAATGTTCTGCGGCACCACGCCGAGCTTCTCCAGAACCTTTCCGGCAAAGCCGCCGACCCGGAACTTCAGGCCCTTGAGGTCATCGACGGTGTTGATCTCCTTGCGGTACCAGCCACCCATCTGCACGCCCGTGTTGCCGCATGCCAGGCCATATAGACCCTGGGTGGCAAAGAATTCGTTGAGCAGTTCGTTGCCGCCACCGAAATAAAGCCAGGCGTTCATCTGGCGAGCGTTGAGCATGAACGGCACCGCCGTCGCCAGTGCATAGGTCGGGTCCTTGCCCCAGAAATAGTAGCAGGCGGTGTGGCACATTTCGACGGTGCCGGCGGCCGCGGCATCGGCGGCCTGGGCCGCAGGGACGAGCTCGCCACCTGCAAAAACCTGGATGTTGAAATTGCCGTCGGTCGATTCCCGGACATATTTCGCCATCGTTTCGGAAGCTCCGAAGATGGTGTCCAGCGCCTTTGGGAATGACGAGGTGCAGCGCCACGAGATCTTCGGCGCCGACTGCGCGATCGCCGGTGCGGCAAGCGTCGTGGCCGCCGCGGCGGCGCCGGCGCCGGCGTACCCGGCCTTCTTGATAAAGGAACGACGATCCATGCTTCAGTACCTCCCGACTGTGAACAAAGCGCCGACGGGCCTTTGGCTGGCGGCTCGACGAAGACAATACACGGCGAAAGGTCCGAGTCCAGCGCGGGCCGGGCCCGCAGCCTCGGGTTTGATCGGCGGCTTCAGATTTCAATCCTGGCGCCGGCCGGATGGCTCCGAGCATGTCGCAACGGGTTGGAAACTTGACCGGAAAGAGCCTATCTTGCGGGCACAACGAACCTGCTCTCAAAGATCGCCAGTGCTGGATATGCTGCAGCCCCTCGTCGCCGTCTCGACCGATGTGCGCCAATTCGAAAACTACACCTGGCATGCCACGCCGAAGCAGTACATCGAGGCGGCGGTCACCGCCGCCGGCGTTCTGCCGGTGCTGCTGCCGTCTTTCGGCGACCGGCTCGATTTGGACCAGCTGCTCGCCGCGGTCGACGGGGTGATGGTGACCGGTTCGAAGTCCAATGTGCATCCGTCCCTCTATGGAGGGGATGCCAGCGAGAGCAACGGCCCCTACGACACCGAGCGCGACGCCACGACGCTGCCTTTGATCCGCAGGGCACTCGATTGCGGCGTGCCGCTTCTGGCGATCTGCCGCGGCATTCAGGAACTCAACGTGGCGCTCGAAGGCACGCTCGCCGCCGAGCTCCAGGAGCGCCCCGGCTCGCTCGACCACCGCGCGCCGCCGTCCGAAAGCCAGGACGAGCGGTTCGCGATCCGGCAGCGCGTGTCGATCGCACCCGGCAGCTGTCTTGCCGGCGTCTTCGGCAGCGGCGAGATCGACGTCAATTCCGTGCACCGTCAGGGTATCGAACGGCTCGGCCCGAGGCTGCAGATCGAAGCCGTCGCCGAGGACGGGACCATCGAGGCGGTGTCGGTCAGGGAGGCGCGCGCCTTTGCCGTCGGCGTGCAGTGGCACCCGGAATACTGGGCCGCCTCCGACGACAATTCAGCCAGGATCTTCAGGGCATTCGGGGATGCCGTCCGCGCCCACGCCGTCGCGAGGGCGAGCGCCAGGACAGCCGCGGAATAGGGCCCGCTCAGCCTCTGGCCGTCACGTGCGCCGTTTCCACGACGGGCGTCACGGCCCTGCCCTGGTCGAACCAGGCCAGCAGATTGTCCACCAGGAGATCGCCCATCGCATCGCGCGTATGAATGGAGGCGGACCCGACATGCGGCAGCAAGGTGGCATTGGGCAGATCCAGCAGTGCCTGCGGGACATGCGGCTCGTCGGCGAAGACATCGAGGCCCGCCGCCAGAATCGTGCCATTGGCCAGCGCAGCGGCCAGCGCCGGCTCGTCGACGGTGGTGCCGCGACCGATGTTGACGAAGACGCCGGCCGGTCCAAGCGCCCGCAGGATCTCGGCGTTCACTGCCTTCGCGGTCGAGGCATTGCCCGGGACCACCGCAATCAGCGTGTCCACCGATTGCGCCAGGGCATCGAGCGTCGGGTGATAGGTGTAATCGAGATCCTCGATCTGCCGCCGGTTATGGTAGGCGACCGGCAACCCGAAGGCGTCGAGGCGCCGTGCGATCGCCTGTCCGATGCGGCCCATCCCGAAAATGCCGGCACGCCGGCCGCGCAAGGTGCCCCTGGTCAGCGGATAGGGACCCCGGCTTGCCCACAGACCATCGCGCAGCCAGGCCTCGGCGCGCGAGAACTCGCGAACCGTGGCGATCAGCAGCCCGACCGCGGTATCGGCGACTTCCTCGGTGAGCACGTCGGGCGTGTTTGTGACCATGACGCCGCAACGGCCGGCATGCGCGGCATCGACCGAGTCGTAGCCGACCCCGAAGCTGGCGATGATCTCGATCTTGGACAGGGCATCGATGAAGGCGGCGCCGACCGCGCCGAACGCCGCGATGCCGCGGACGCGGCCGGCGAGTTCCGGCGTCAGCTGCGTCGGGTCCGCTTCCTCGACACGGACCATGTCGAAGTTTGCGGCGATGCGCGAGACGCGGTGATCGGATGGCTGTCCGACCACGAGAACGGTGACGCGGCCGTCATCGGAAGAATTGGTCATCTGCGCTCCACGGGCTTGCCGGTCGACTGCCTGACGTGCAGCTCCGGCCTGATGAGTTCCTGCGAGGCGCGCACGGCCTGGCCGTTCAGCTTGTCGAGCAGCGCCCGCGCAGCGCGCCGGCCGACCTCCCTCTGGCCGTTCCATACCGTGGTCAGCGCCGGCGTGGCGATGGCCGCTTCCTCGAGATCGTCATAGCCGGTCACCGAGATGTCGACGCCGGCGGCGAGGCCGGCCCGGGCGATGCCGTTCATCAGCCCGATGGCGACCAGATCGTTCCAGCAGCAGGCGGCGGTCGGACGGTCCTCGAGCGCCAGGAATTCTCCGGCCGCCTCGAAGCCGGCCTGCTTGGTGCGCGGGCCCGTGATGCGCCAGGACGGGCTGTCCTCTTGGTCCGCCCGCTGCATGGCCGCGACATAGCCCTGATAACGGTCACGGCCGGTCGACGTCTGGTCGGTGCCGCCGATCATCGCAATCCGCCGGTGGCCGAGCGAGATCAGGTGATCGGTTGCCAGGCCCGTCCCGTAGGCATCGTCGCCCCGGAAGACCGGGACGGCCGCGCCTTCGACCGTGCGGGCAATCAGCACCGCCGGCAGGCCGTTCTGCTCGGCCATGACGATGTCGCCCGGCGGCGTGCCGATGGCCGGCGACATGATGACGCCGTCGGCGCCGAGCTGCAGCAGCGTGTCCACGAAGGTGCGCTGCTTTTCCAGGTCGTCGTAGTGATTGGACAGCAGGAAGGTCTGTCCACTGCGGTCGAGCTCGCCTTCGATCGACCGCAGGATCTCGGCAAAGAACGGGTTCATGATGTCGTGCACCACCACGCCGATGATCCCCGACCGTGAAGTCCTGAGGCTCGCCGCCCGGCGATTGTAGATGTAGCCGATGGCGCGGGCGTGGGCCTTGATACGGTCGCGCGTCGCTCCGGCAACCAGCGGACTATCGCGCAGCGCCAGCGAGACCGTCGCCGTCGACACACCCAGCGCGTCGGCTATCGTCGAAAGCTTGATCTTCTGGGCCAGCGCATTGCCTCCTGAGCGGCCGGCGCAGGCCGGCTTCAAGCTGCGGAAAGCCGGGGAACGGCTACCCCTCTCCACCGCTTTTAAACAGTTTAAAGGCGGGCTTATGCCACCCCGCTTGCCGGGTCAAAGCTTTTTTGCCAGTTCACCGTTCTCGGTGTTGGGCGCCGTGCGGCTGCGCAGCCTCAACCGGTGCTCGCGGTGCACGATGTAGAGTCCGCCGGCCACGATGATCGCGGCGCCACCCAGCGTCCAGCCATCCGGAAACTGGTCGAAGAAGAGATAGCCCAGGCCGATCATCCACAGCATCTGCAGGTAGGCGTAGGGCGCTAGCGAAGTGGCAGATGCCATCCGGTAGGCCTTGATGAGCAGCCAGTGGCCGAAAGCGCCGAAAACGCCGAGCGACAGGAGCACGGCGAGGTGGAAGAGGTCCGGAGGCGCCGAAGCCGTATAGGGCAAGACCGGCAGCATGAGCACGACCGGAGCCAGCGCCGAATAGAAGATCAGGGTCTCCGCCGTCTCGGTTCCGGCCATGTGGCGGGTCATGATCACGTAGAAACAATAGGAGAACGTAGCGGCAAGCGCATAGGCATGGCCGATTCCGAACAGGCCGAGCCCCGGGCGGGTGATGACCAGCACGCCGGCAAAGCCGGCCAGCACGGCTGCCCAGCGGCGCCAGCCGGCCCATTCGCCGAGCAGCGGACCGGCCAGCGCGGTGATCACCATCGGGGCGAAAAAGGCGATCGAGGTTGTCTCGGCCAGTTGCAACGTATTCAGGGCAAGGAAATTGAACAGCGTCGAGCCGAACAGGAAGACGCCACGCAGCACCTGGCGGGGCAGGCTCACCGGCCGGAACGTCGCAGCGTTGCTCCAGCCGCGCAACAGGACCAGCACCAGCACGACGTGCACGGCAAACCGCATCCAGGAGACGAAGGGCGCCGCCATTCCAGACAGGACCAGATATTTCGCTCCGGTATCCAGGAACGAGAACAGCAGGCCGGCGCCGGCGACGAGCAGCAGGGCCAGCACCGGCGTGGCGGGATCGAGAGAGGCTTTTCTGGGGGTCAATGCACAGGCCGGGTCGAGAATCGTCTTGCGGTCCGGCTTGTCGGCGAAGCAGGCGCCGGCGGCAAGTCCAAAAGCCGACCCGTCTGCTATTCGCTTGTCTCGATCACGACATCCGGCCTGGCAGGCAATGCCTCTTCTTCCCCGGCGGGCAATGCCTCGCCGAGATTGGCCTCGACCCGTGCCAAGAGCCTGGCCAGCGTCTTCTGTTCCTTCTTGTCGAACCCTCTCAGCGCCTGTTTTTCCGTCTTTCGCACCGACCGCTCTATGCCGCGGATCGTGTCGCGCCCGCTCGTCGTCAGGAAGACATGTGCCTGCCGAGCGTCGATCTCGGAGCCGCGTTTTTCCAGGAAGCCTTGCGCCTGCAGCCGGTTGATCGTCTTGGTGACGGTCGGCGGCCTGACCCCAATCATCCCCGCAAGCTGGCCTGGTGTCAGGCCATCCTCACGGTTCAGGGCGATCATGACCTGATCCTGGCCGGCATAGAAGCCATGCGTCATGAGACGCGCCGCAAGTGCGGTCCGCGCCAAGCGCGCCGCCGACTGGAGCCTGCCCATGATCTCGCTCCTGTTCGACCTGGCCATGCGATGTCCCCAGCCGTCTCCGAGAGGAAACTAGCCGGCACTCCTAGCAGATCCTTCGCCGGCAAGTGAATGTATCGATGCCGGATCGATGTGACAGACTGATGACGGCATCGCGAAACGCTGCTCGAGACGATGCCGGGAGCGACCCATATGGGAGATCCCGTCCGTCGCGGCGTCAGCCCGGTAGGCCGGCGGATCCCGTGGCGGCAGAAGCCCGAGGGCGTGCAAAACGCCGGCGGCCGCCTTATATGGTCGCCAGATCTTCGAAAGGCAGGCCATGACGGACGCACAGACGCAAATCCCGGTTACGGTGCTCACCGGCTATCTCGGCTCGGGCAAGACGACGCTGCTCAACCGCATCCTGTCGGAGAGCCACGGCAAGCGCTACGCGGTCATCGTCAACGAATTCGGCGAGATCGGCATCGACAATGATCTGATCGTGGAGTCCGACGAGGAGATCTACGAGATGAACAATGGCTGCGTCTGCTGCACCGTGCGGGGCGATCTGATTCGGGTCGTGGAAGGCCTGATGCGGAGGCCCGGACGCTTCGACGCCATCGTCGTCGAGACGACCGGGCTGGCCGACCCCGTGCCGGTCGCCCAGACCTTCTTCATGGACGAGGACGTGCGGTCCCGGACACGGCTCGATGCGGTGGTGGCACTGGTCGACGCCAAGCATCTGCCGCTGCGCCTCAAGGACTCCCGCGAGGCCGAGGACCAGATTGCCTTCGCCGACGTGATCGTCCTCAACAAGACCGACCTGGTGACGCCCGAAGAGCTGCGGGACGTCGAGGCCGCGGTCCGCGCCATCAATCCGGCCGCCAGAATTCATCGCACGACCCGGGCCGGCGTAAAACTGGACGAGGTGCTCGACCGCGGTGCCTTCGACCTTTCCCGGGCGCTCGAGAACGACCCCCACTTCCTCGACGGCCACGATCATCATGACCACGATCACCACGACCACGACCACGACCACGATCATCACCAAGATCACGATGGCCATGACCATGGGCATGCCTCGCCGATCCATGACGTCACTGTGCAATCCGTGTCGCTGCGGGGCGGCGAGATGGATTCGAAAAAATTCTTCCCGTGGATCGAGAAGGTGACGCAGATGGAAGGCCCGAACATCCTGCGGCTGAAAGGCATCATCGCTTTCGGGGACGATCCCGAACGTTACGTCATCCAGGGCGTTCACATGATCGTCGAAGGCGACCATCAGCGGGCATGGAAGGATGGCGAGAAGCGCGAGAGCCGCCTCGTCTTCATCGGCCGTGAACTCGATGCCGACCGGCTGCGCAAGAGCTTCGAGGCCTGCCAGGCCACGCCTGCGAACTGACCTCACACCGTCATAACGTCTCCTTCATGCCGACTGTCGCCCCGCTCGACCTCGACGGACACTGCATTGCCGCCGTCTTCATGGGCGGCGTACCGCATTTTGCGCTGGCCGACGGCATCGTTCACCGGCTGGACCATGGCCACAAATGGCAGGCCGTTCATGACGGGATGCTCGCCGCGGTCCTCGACCGGCAAGGACAACGCCTGATCACCGGCGGCGAGGACGGCAAGGTCTTTTCCAGCGCCGGCGAAATCGTCGAGCCGATCGCCGAGGCGGGCAGGAAATGGATCACCAGCGTCGCGGTCGGGCCGCAGCGGACGATTGCCTTTGCGGCGGGCAAGACCGCCGTCGTCCGCTTCGCCGACGGCAAGCTGCGGGAATTCGCCCATCCACGATCGGTCGAAGGGCTCGCCTTCTCCCCCCGCGGAATGCGCCTTGGCGTCGCCCGCTACAACGGCGCCACCCTGCACTACGTCTCGGCGCAGAGCCAGCCGACCGAACTGCGCTGGGACGGAGCGCATACCGGCATAGTCTTCTCGCCGGACGGCAATTTCCTGGTCACCACCATGCAGGAGAACGCGCTGCACGGCTGGAAGCTCGCCGATGGCAAGCACATGCGCATGACCGGCTATCCCGCCAAGGTGAAGAGCCTCTCCTGGAGCGCGAAGGGCAAGTGGCTGGCGAGCTCGGGCGCGCCGGCGGCGATCGTCTGGCCGTTCCAGGGAAAGGACGGCCCGATGGGAAAGGCGCCTCTGGAACTCGGAACGCGCGGCGACACCATGGTCACCTGCGTGGCCTGCCATCCGAGCCAGGACGTCGCTGCCATCGGCTATGCGGACGGCATGGTCATGGCGGCACGGTTCGCGGACGCCAGGGAAGTGCTGCTGCGCCGCCCGGGCAAGGGCGCCGTAACCTCGATGATGTGGGACCAGGAGGAGCGCCGGATAGTCTTCGGCACGGAGACCGGCGACTGCGGCGTCATCGACATCGCCGGCTGACTGCGGCGGCGCGCCGGACGAAGCGCACCTTGCGCGCATCATTCGGCGAAGCAGGACACCTCGCCGGTCAGGATCAGCGTCTTGCCTTCGCCGTGGCCGCTTTCGCCGAGGTCATAGACCTCGATCTCGTAGGCGCCCTCGTAGGAACCCGCGTCTTCCTCGCCGCGGGCCTTCGTCCTGATGGTCAATTCGACGGAGCCGTATTGCGCCTCCGCCTCCCGCTCGCGAAACACCAGCAGCCGCAGCTCGTCGCCGTCGAGCCAGTATTGCGCAAGATGCCGGTCCTCGAAGCTAAGTCTGCGCAGGTCCTCGGCCACCGTCTCATCGAGGATTTCGAGGTCGCCGCGGAAATTGAACGTCGGAGCGCCCATGCCGTGCGTCACCCCGGCTGCCAGATCGAAGCTGGCGGCATGGTCCTCCGCGCCGCAGCCTATGGCGCCGGATGCCGCCGCCTCGATCGCCGTCAACAGAAGAATCGCACCACCCCAGAACCAACGCATGTCTTGCTCCCCGTGGCGGAGCATTGATGCGAGGGCACACACGGCCCGTCAAGTAGGTAGCCACCTTCCGGCGCCACGGGACTGGAGCGGCGTCTCCGCTCTCCCTTGAACGACATGATGCTGCCGGGCACCCGTCAAGTGAACCGCCTGGCCGCGGTCCTCGGCGATGTTGCGGCAAATCGCGCCGCGTGAGAGAAGCCGCCGGACAACCGGTTCGAGAGCTTTCATGGATTCCCCTTCCGGCTCGACGACGCAGGAAGCAGAGGCCTTCCTGCGAGAGCACCCCGATATCGAGGCGTTCGATATCGTGCTGACCGATTCCAACGGGGTCGGCCGCGGCAAGATCATTCGCCGGCACGAGCTTGCCGGCCTCTATTCGAGCGGCCGTCACCTGCCGATCTCGATTCTCGGCCTCGACGTAACTGGCGAGGACGTGCACGAGACCGGCCTGATATGGGATTCGGGCGACGGCGATCTGCGAGCCTGGCCGATACAAGGCACCTTGAAGCCGCTCTACGGCACCTCCCCCGCGCGCGGCCAGGTTCTTCTGTCGATGTACGGGCTCGACGGGTCGCCGATGACGTCCGACCCGCGCCACGCGCTGGTCCGCCAGGTCGAGTCCTTTGCCGCACGAGGACTGTTTCCGGCCGGCGCATTCGAGCTCGAATTTTTTCTGCTGGCCGACGAGCGGGACGGCGACGGCCGCGTCCAGCCGGCGCGGGCCGTGCTCGACGGACGCCGCAGCGCCAAGACGGAAGTTTATTCCGTCGATCACCTGCACGGGATGGAGCCACTGTTCTCCGACATCTACGCGGCCGCGCGCACGCAGGACATTCCGGCCGAAACGGTGATTTCGGAGTATGCTCCGGGGCAGTACGAGCTGACGCTTCACCACCGCGGCAATGTGCTCGAGGCGGCCGACGACCTGATCATGCTGAAGCGGCTGGTCCGGGCGCAGGCGCGTCGGCATGGCGTGACCGCCTGCTTCATGGCCAAGCCGATCGAGCGGTATGCCGGTTCGGGCATGCACCTGCACGTTTCGCTGCAGGATGCAAAAGGCGGCAACGTCTTCGTGGAGGAGCGCGAAGGCGAGTGGTCCAGCACCCTTCTCCACGCGATCGGCGGGCTGGCCGCAACGATGGCCGAATCCATGCTCGTCTTCGCTCCGCATGCCAATTCCTGGCGTCGCTTCGTGTCGCAGTCCTACGCGCCGGTTGCCCCGACCTGGGGCGTCAACAACCGCTCGGTGGCGCTGCGCGTCCCGGCCGGCGACAGGAAGAATCGGCGGATCGAGCATCGCCCTTCGGGCGTCGATGCCAATCCCTATCTGGTGGCCGCCACCGTGCTGGCCGGCGTCGGCCACGGCATGGCCGGCAAGCTCGATCCCGGCCCGCCGATCATCGGCAACGGCTACGCGCAGGCAGCGCATCTCGCCGACCTCATGCCGCCCGACTGGCGCACCGCCATCGAGGCTGCCAAGGCATCCGCCTTTTTGAAAGAGGCGCTCGGGTCCGACCTCCACCGGACGTTCACCTCGGTCAAGCAGGCCGAATATCTGCGCGTCGCCCGCACGATCAGCGACGTCGACTACCAGCTCTATCTTCACGAGGTTTGAGCCCACGCCGCAGCACGGCACCAGCCAGCAGCCTTAGCCCGTCTTATCAACGACGACCCGTCCGAAGGCTGGCGGATGTAACTCGCGGAGCTCGCCGGCAGGGGACTGCCCATTCCTGTTCCATGAGCGCCAGCCCAACCTCGTGGAATAGTCCCTAGTCCACATTTGCCGAACGAAGTTGAGCCATCGCGCGGGCGTCATCTACCATGAAGTCGCGGACAATAGGCACGGCATCGCGAGCCGTCGACAGAAGTAGTTGGAAAACCATGTTGGAGCCGTTGAGAAAGCCGAGTTCCGCCGCACAGAGGTAGAACTCCCACATGCGGCAGAACCGCTCGTCATAAAGTGCCGCTGCCCGTGCACGGTTGGCTGCGAACCGCTCGCGCCAATGCCGAATAGTGTAATAGTAATGCAGCCGCAGAACCTCCATATCCGCGACCCAAAGGCCCGCGTGCTCGGTTGCGGCAAACACCTCGGACAAGGCCGGCACATAGCCTCCCGGGAAGATGTATTTGCGAAAGAATGGCCCCGTCGTACCCGGGGGGCTCATGCGCCCGATGCAGTGAACGAAGGCATAGCCATCAGTGGTGAGAAGCTCGCGGATCTTGCGGAAATACTCATCGAAATGCCCGATCCCGACATGTTCCATCATGCCAACCGACACCACGCGGTCGAACCGCCCTTGGAGAGCACGATAGTCGAGTTCTCGGAATTCGATGAGGTGGTCAACTCCGGTCTGTTTGGCCCTGTCGCGTGCGATTCGGATTTGCTCGGGCGAGACGTTGATCGCAACTACACGGGCACCGGTCGTTTGCGCGATGTGAATTGCGAGCGAGCCCCAGCCCGAGCCGATCTCGGCCACGCTCATCCCGGGCTGCAAGCGGAGCTTGGCGGTTGCGCGGACGAGTTTGTTTCGTTGGGCCTGTTCGAGCGTCTCGCTTTCTGGATCGAGGAACATTGCGCACGAATAGTTGAGACCCTCGTCCAGGAAAAGTCGGTAGAGATCAGTCGAGAGATCGTAGTGCGACCGAGCGTTCACCGCTGCCACGCCGACGGGATTGGCCTGGTGCCAGCGTTTCAGACCGCGCCAAAGCTGTCGCACAAACTTCTGGGAGGCATGCGCGCCAAGGCCGGAGCGGTTGATCGAGAACAGGAGCAAAAGGTCCTCCACGCTCGACCCGTCCTCGAAGGTGAAAGTGCCGTTCATATAGGCTTCGCCGGCATGAAGCTCGGGATTAAGAAACAGCTTGGTATGCAGAGCGCGGTCGTGCAGGCGCGCCCGTACGGCAGGACCTGGGCCCTTTCCCCCGAACTCATGGATGCCGCCGTCCGCGTCGGTGAGATGCAGCGTGCCATGCTGGATGAATTTTGCGAGTAGATTCGAGAGCAGCCGCATGACATCGCCTTAGGCTGTTTGTCTAGACTTCGATTACACAGAAGGACGGCGGAGATTTCCGGGCTGTGTCCCAGTCGCGGCCGGCGTCCAAACTCTATCGCAAGAACCGCCTTTTGAACCCTAGACCGCCCGTGCTGAATTATCCAGCAACCCCGCTTCTGGCGTATCTGGCTCCTTCCCATCGACCGATTCAAACGGGAAGGTCCGTCTATCCTTTGCCGCAAGCTGCTCAATGAGGCGCCCGGCAGCGCCAGAGCTAGTTATCAAATGTCATAGCGGCACCGGTCAAAAGAACATATAGTGAACATATGACTGTTCTCTCGACCCGCGAAAAGCTGGCCATTCTGGCCGACGCCGCCAAATACGATGCGTCCTGCGCCTCGTCGGGCGGCGCCAAACGGAATTCACTGAAAAGCGGCGGCATCGGCTCAACCGAAAGCATGGGTATCTGCCACTCCTACGCTCCCGACGGGCGCTGCATCTCGCTGCTGAAGATCCTGCTCACCAATTTCTGCATCTACGATTGCAGTTACTGCATCAACAGGTCCTCGTCGAACGTGCGCCGGGCGCGCTTCACGGTCGACGAGGTGGTTCGCCTGACCGTCACCTTCTACCGGCGCAACTACATCGAGGGCCTGTTTCTGTCGTCGGGCGTCATCCGTTCGCCGGACGAGACGATGACCGAACTCGTGGAGGTCGCACGGCGCCTGCGCGAGGTCGAGAATTTCGCCGGCTATATCCATCTGAAGGCAATTCCGGAATGCTCGCCGGAATTGCTGGAACAGGCGGGCCGCCATGCCGATCGGCTTTCCATCAACGTCGAATTGCCGACCGACGAAAGCGTGCGCAGACTGGCGCCGGAAAAGCGCCCCGAGACCATCCGGCTCTCGATGGCCGATTTGCGTTCCAGAATAGAGGAAAAATCCGAGCCGGCTGCGAGGACTGGAAGAAGGCTGCGATTTGCGCCGGGCGGCCAGTCCACCCAGATGATCATCGGTGCCGACCAGACGACCGATGCGGGGATTTTGAAGACGAGTGCCGGCCTCTACGCGAGCTATCACCTGCGCCGCGTCTACTATTCAGCCTTCAGCCCCATTCCGGACGCCCCCGCATCCCTGCCTCCGAAGAAGCCGCCGCTCATGCGCGAGCACCGCCTCTACCAGGCCGACTGGCTGATGCGCTTCTACGGCTTCTCGCAGGGCGAAATTCTTCACGGCAATTCCGGCGGCATGCTCGACCTGGACATCGATCCGAAGCT
>JAJFMR010000039.1 GCA_020696915.1 Rhizobiaceae bacterium
GATCCAGTGCGTGGTTGAAACCATGCCGAAGGTTCCGGCGAGTTCCGGCCTGGTCGTGAATGTCATGGTGCCTCCTCGTCGGCCGTCCGGTTTTCTTTCGTCGGGGCAGCGGGGCCGCGCCCGAAGATCTTTGCCGCCATCGGGGCGCCGGTGATGACCACCAGGACGCGCACGACATGGTGCACGACGACGAAACCGAGATCGGCGCCCACGACAATCGCCAGCATGGCCATCTCGGCCTGGCCGCCCGGCGCGAAGGCAAGGAACGCCTCGACCGGTGATGCAAGGCCGGCCAGCACCACGATCTCGGAGAAGATGGCGGCGAGCGCGGCCAGGACCAGCACGAAGGCGACGCCGGAAGCGATATCGCGCCGCACCTCGGCGAGCGTCACCCCCGTATAGTCCGCTCCGATGCGAACCCCGATGAAGAACTGCGCGGCCAGCATCGCTTCGGCCGGGGGGCGGTTGTGGATGAGGCCTGCGAGCGACAGCGCGCCCGTCACGAACAAAGGCCCGAGGACCGCCGCCCCGAACAGGCCGATGCGCTTGCCTCCTCTCCAGCCGACGAACGCCGCCGCCGCCATCAGCGCGAGTTCGAGCGCCGGCAGGTCGGCGGCAGGCGCGCCGATCGGATTGTCGATCGTCGCGCCGAACCCCCAGGTGACGATGATCGGGGCAAGCACCATGAGGATCAACACGCGCGAGGCGTGAATGAGCGACAGGGCGCGCGGATTGCCGCCGGCTTCCGCCCCGAACAGCACCATGTCCTGCAGCCCGCCCGGCATCGAGGCGTACCAGGCGGTAGCCGGGTCATAGCGGCACAGGCGCTGGAAGAACGGCACTCCCACCATGCCGATGACCACGATGTAGAGCGGCACCAGCGCCACCGACATGGCCATCGACGGCAGCTGGGCAATCGTTGCCGGCGTTATCGAAGCGCCAACCGCCACGCCGAGAACGGCCCGGGCGGCGTCCCCGACCTCGGCCGTGCCACGCAGCGGCGCGCCTGCCAGGGCAGCCAGGAGGCAAGCAGTCATCGGGCCGAACATCAAGGGCAGCGGCAGATCCGCGAGCAGGAACGCCACCGCGCCGACGAAGCCGAAGGCCGCCGTCATCATCGTCCGGCCAAAGGCCGAACGCGGATGGTACTTTGCTGGCATTCGCGCCCTTCTGCGGCCAATGCGTGCTGTGAGGGCGTATTGGTACAGGTGAGCACAAAAGACAAGGGAGGTCGGGTGCGCCAGCCCTGGCTTCGGCTCGCGCCTTCGTCTCCGATTTGGAGCCCCTCGGTTTCCCGAGCGCGAGAAGGCCCAAGGCGAGGCGTGACAAAGCGTGCGCCATCGGCTAATCACAATGCGTCGAGGGCCTTGCGAGGCTCTGCCTGTCCGCGGGAGAGAGCGGCCGAAAGGCCGTCGCCGAAGGGGAAATCGCCCGAAATCTCTCAGGCAAAGGGAACCGTGGACAGGTGAGACACTCTGGAAAGTCGGGGACAGCCCCCGCGCCGAAGGTGTAAGCGAAGCCGGCCCTGCCGGTCGCGCGAGTCTCTCAGGCTTCAGACAGAGGGGCACGGAAATGGTCGCGTCCGCGGCCGATTGCGTGCGGCTCTGGAGAAGACATGAACGGCGAAGCGACCAGAAAACTCCCCCTCGCGGATCTGCACGAGCACGCCGGAGCACGGTTCGGTCCGTTCGCCGGCTGGTCGATGCCGCTCACCTATCCACCCGGCGTGATGAAGGAACATCTCCACACGCGCGAGCATGCCGGACTGTTCGACATCTCGCACATGAAGCTCTTCGAGGTGGCGGGAAGAGATGCGGCTCTGCTGCTTTCGAGGGCCTGCCCCCTGGATGCCGGGGCGCTCGAATCGGGGCAGTCGAGACTGACCTTCTTTCTCAATCTCTCGGCCGGCATTCTCGACGACCTGATCGTCACGCGGCTGGGCCCCGACCGGTTCATGGTGGTCGCCAACGCCGGCAACGCTGCGAGCGACGAGGCGCATCTGCGCGCCGTGGCCGCGGAGTTCGACTGCACCGTCGATCCGCTCGATCGCGTTTTCCTCGCCATACAGGGGCCTGAAGCATGGGCGGTGCTGTCGCGCGCCGGCATCGAGACGGGCGCGCTCACCTTCATGCAGGGGATGGAACCGCGGCCGGGCTGGTTCATGAGCCGCTCGGGTTATACCGGCGAGGACGGTTTCGAGATCGGCCTGCCGGAAACCGATGCGCGCGAACTGGTCGGAAAACTCCTGGCCGACGACCGGACCATGTGGGTCGGGCTCGCCGCCCGCGACAGCCTTCGTCTCGAGGCCGGGCTGTGCCTGCACGGCCAGGACATCGGGCCTGAGACGGATCCGGTGACGGCCGCGCTGCTGTGGGCCGTGCCCAAGGGACTGCGCGAAGGCGGCTCGTTCATCGGGGCGGACGCGTTGCGCGGGGTCATCGCCCGCGGCGCCTCCGAAAAGCGGGTCGGGCTGAAGCCCGAGGGCCGGCAGCCGGTGCGCGCAGGTGCCGCCCTGGTGGACGAGGAGGGCAACGCCGTCGGCCGCGTCACCTCGGGCGGTTTCGGTCCGTCGGTCGGCCATCCCGTCGCCATGGGCTACCTCGCGCAAGGCATCGCCCGGCCCGGAACCAAAGTATTCGCCGATGTGCGGGGCGCAAAGATCCCCGTCCACGTCCACGCGCTCCCCTTCATGCCGCATCGCTACCGCAAAGGATGACCCGATGGCTGACGTCTATTTCACCGAGGATCACGAATGGCTCCGCGTCGAGGGCGGGGTCGCTACCGTTGGCATCACCGACTACGCGCAAGAGCAGCTTGGCGACCTGGTCTTCGTCGAACTGCCCGAGGCGGGGCGCAAGGTCGCCAAGGGCGACGTCGCCGTCGTCGTCGAGTCGGTGAAGGCCGCTTCGGACGTCTACGCCCCGGCGGACGGCGAGATTGTCGAAGCCAACGGCGCGCTTGGCGCGGACCCCGCGCTGGTCAACTCGGCGGCCATGGGCGAAGGCTGGCTGTGGAAGATGAAGCTTGCCGACGAGAGCCAGCTTGTCGGCCTCATGGACGAGGCCGCCTACAAGACGCATATCGGCTGAGAGGACGAAATGGCAGACAACAGTGCCGAATTCTCCGGGCGCCATATCGGCCCGGGACCAAACGACGCAAGGGCCATGCTGGCAACGCTCGGCGTGCCTTCACTGGAAACGCTGATCTCCCAGACCGTTCCGCGGTCGATACGGCTCGACCGTTCGCTCGCCCTTCCGGGAGCCGCAACCGAAGCCCAGGCGCTTGCCGAGCTTGCCGAAAAGATGGGCCGCAACCACGTGCTCAAGAGCTTTATCGGCCAAGGCTACCACGGCTGCCGGGTTCCGCCTGTCATCCAGCGCAATCTGTTCGAGAATCCGGCCTGGTATACGGCCTATACGCCCTACCAGGCGGAAATCAGCCAGGGCCGCCTGGAGATGCTGTTCAACTTCCAGACGCTGGTCACCGAACTGACCGGTCTCCCGGTCGCAGCCGCCTCGCTTCTCGACGAAGCCACGGCAGTGGCCGAGGCGGTCTCTGTCGCGCTCCGCCATCACCGCGACCAGCGCAGCCGCGTCGTGCTGGCCGGCGAACTCCACCCGCAGGTCGCCGACGTCCTTGCGACTCGCGGCGAGCCGATGGGACTGGAGATCGACGGCGGCGACATCGACGAGAGCGTCGCCGCCCTGATTGTGCCCTGGCCGGACACGCACGGCGTCTTTGGCGATCACGCGTCAAGCATCGCAAAGGCCCGGGCGGCGGGCGCACTTGTCATTTTCGACGCCGACCCGCTGGCGCTGACCCTTGCCGACGCTCCCGCCAAGCTTGGCGCCGACATGGCGGTCGGCTCCATGCAGCGCTTCGGCGTTCCCATGGGTTTCGGGGGTCCGCATGCGGGCTATCTCGCCGTGTCGGAGAAACTGACGAGGCTGATACCCGGCCGTCTTGTCGGCCAGTCGATCGACACCAGGGGCCGGACGGCCTATCGCCTGGCGCTGCAAACCCGCGAGCAGCACATCCGCCGCGACAAGGCCACCTCCAACATCTGCACCGCCCAGGCGCTGCTCGCCAACATGACGACGGCTTTCGCGATCTGGCACGGGCCGCAGGGCCTGCAGATCCTGGCCATGCGGGTCCACGCGCTTGCCGCCCGCTTTGCCGCTGGCATGGAGGCCGCCGGATTGTCCATTCGTGGGAAAACCATCTTCGACACTGTCACGGTGAGGGCCGAAGGGGGCGCCGGGAAGATTGCGTCGGCTGCCGAAAAGACGGGGAGGCTCGTCAGGATCGTCGATGCCGACCATGTCGGCGTAAGCTTCGACCAGACCTCGCTCGAGGAGGACCTTTATGCGCTCGCAGCGCTGTTCGGAGCCACGCCGCCGGCCGAGGCAGCGTCGAGGCTCCCCGGCAGGCCGCGCGACGAGAGCTTCATGTCGCAGCCGGTGTTCCACGAGACGCGCTCCGAGACCGAGATGATGCGGTTCCTGCGCCGGCTTGCCGACAAGGACCTGGCGCTCGACCGGACCATGATCCCGCTCGGCTCCTGCACGATGAAGCTCAATGCGGCGGCGGAGATGATGCCGGTATCGTGGCCGAGCGTCGCGAACATGCACCCCTTCGCCCCGCCCGAGCACGCCCGGGGCTACCGGGCCATGACCGACGAGCTGGAGCGCTGGCTGGCCGAGATCACCGGCTTCGACGCCGTCTCGCTGCAGCCCAATGCCGGCAGCCAGGGGGAATATGCCGGACTTCTGGCCATTCGCCGCTTTCATGAATCGCGCGGCGATGCGCACCGCCGCGTCTGTCTCATCCCCTCCTCCGCACACGGCACCAATCCGGCGAGCGCGTCCATGGCTGGCATGGACGTCGTGGTGGTTCGCTGCACCGACAATGGCGACATCGACCTCGCCGATCTGAAGGCCAAGGCCGCCGGGCACGCGCCGAATCTCGCCGCCCTGATGCTCACCTACCCCTCCACCCATGGTGTTTTCGAGGAAGGCGTCAGGGACATCGTCGCCATCGTCCACGAGCATGGCGGACAGGTCTATTTCGACGGGGCCAATCTCAACGCGCTGGTCGGCCTCGCCCGGCCGGGCGACATCGGCGCCGACGTCTGCCACATGAACCTGCACAAGACCTTCTGCATCCCGCATGGCGGCGGCGGGCCAGGTGTCGGACCGATCGGAGTCAAGGCGCATCTCGGGCCATTCCTGCCCGGCCATGTTTCGGAAGGCGGAGCCCATGCGGTCGCCGGGGCAGCCTACGGCAGCGCCTCCATCCTGCCGATCACCTGGATGTATATCAGGATGATGGGTGCGGCCGGCCTGAAACAGGCAACCGAGGTCGCCATTCTCAGCGCCAACTACATCGCCGAGCGTCTCAAGGCGCACTATCCGGTCTTGTATCGGGGCCGCAACGGCCGCGTCGCGCATGAGTGCATCCTCGACACCCGCCTGCTGAAGGAAACGGCCGGGGTCGGCGTGGAGGACGTTGCCAAACGCCTCATCGACTATGGCTTCCACGCTCCCACCATGTCGTGGCCGGTGGCCGGGACGCTGATGGTCGAACCGACGGAATCGGAGCCGCTCGAAGAGATCGAGCGCTTCTGCGAGGCGATGATTTCCATTGCCCGGGAGGCGGAGCGCGTCGCAAGCGGCGAGTGGCCGAAGGACGACAACCCGCTGGTCAATGCCCCGCATACCGCGGCAGAAACGCTCGCCCCCGACTGGGCTCACCCCTATTCGCGGCTGGAGGCGGCGTATCCGGCAAGCGATCCCCACACCGCAGCCAAATACTGGCCCCCCGTCTCGCGGATCGACAACGTCGCCGGCGACCGCAACCTGGTCTGCTCCTGTCCGCCGGTCACCGAATACCTGGGGGCCGCCGAGTAGGGGGCCACGTCTTCGTCCGTGAGCAATGGTGCCGTCCGCGACCGTGGACCGACACTCCGCTCACGGGCAGACGCGGCGCAGTCCGCAGACGTAACCCGGGACTTCCGGCGAGTTCGGGCGCCCGGCGCCGAGCCTATCCCTCTTTTGCATGGCTGACCGAACGGAACGGGAACCGCTGTCATCGAATGGCCAAACCATGGCAGTATGGCGAGACGATTCGAGGGGACATGGATCAGCAGCACACCTATGGATGACGGAAACGACCTCTTTGCCAATCTGGACAAGCCGGTGGCGGTAGCCCGCACCGCCGCGCGGCGGCCCCCCGACCCTCTGGTGCAGGCCGCGGCTAAGAAGAGCGCTCACCTCAGGGACGGCAGCGAGGGTTATGACGCCAGCCACATCGAGGTGCTCGAAGGGTTGGAGCCGGTGCGCCGGCGGCCGGGCATGTACATCGGCGGCACCGACGAGAAGGCGCTGCATCATCTCTTTGCCGAGGTCATCGACAATTCGATGGACGAGGCGGTCGCCGGCCACGCCAGCTTCATAGAGGTCGAGCTTGGCGCCGACGGTTTCCTCACCGTAACCGACAATGGCCGCGGCATTCCTGTCGATCCGCACCCCAAGTTCCCGAAGAAGTCGGCGCTGGAAGTCATCATGTGCACGCTGCATGCCGGCGGCAAGTTCGACTCCAAGGTGTACGAGACGTCGGGTGGCCTGCACGGTGTCGGCGTTTCCGTCGTCAACGCACTGTCTGATCAGCTCGTGGTCGAGGTGGCGCGGGGCCGGCAACTCTATCGGCAGAGTTTCGCGCGCGGCATTCCGCAAGGCCGGCTGGAATTACTCGGCGAGGTGCACAACCGCCGCGGCACCACGATCCGTTTCCATCCCGATCCCGACATTTTCGGAAAAGGCGCCGCCTTCGATCCCGCGCGGCTCTATCGGATGGCACGCTCGAAAGCCTATCTGTTCGGGGGCGTGAACATAAGGTGGTCGTGCGCTCCCCTGCTCATCAAGGACAAAACGCCGACCAAGGCGGAGTTTCATTTTCCCGGCGGCCTAAAAGACTATCTGGCGGCTTCGCTCGGCGACGAGATCCAGGTCACGCGCGAGATCTTCGCCGGCAAGAGCGAACGGCAGGGCGGCCACGGCTCGCTCGAATGGGCAGTCACCTGGTATGGCGGCGACGGATTCGTCAACTCCTACTGCAACACGATACCGACGGCCGAAGGCGGCACGCACGAGGCCGGGTTCCGCAATGTGCTGACCCGCGGCCTGAAGGCCTATGCCGAACTGGCCGGCAACAAGCGCGCGGCGATCGTCACCGGCGACGACGTGATGATGTCTGCGGCGGGCATGCTCTCGGTGTTCATCCGCGAGCCGGAGTTCGTCGGCCAGACCAAGGACAGGCTGGCCACGGTCGAGGCGATCCGCATCGTCGAGCAGGCCATGCGCGATCCCTTCGACCACTGGCTCGCCGACAACCCGCAGGAAGCCTCCAAGCTGCTGGACTGGGTCATAGCGCGCGCCGACGAACGCCTGCGCCGCCGCCAGGAGAAGGAGATTTCCCGCAAGACCGCAGTGCGCAAGCTGCGGCTTCCGGGAAAGCTCGCCGACTGCACACAGAATGCCGCCGCCGGAGCCGAGCTCTTCATCGTCGAGGGAGATTCGGCCGGCGGCTCGGCCAAGCAGGCACGCGACCGCGCCATGCAGGCGGTGCTGCCGCTGCGCGGCAAGATCCTGAACGTCGCCAGCGCCGGCAGCGACAAGCTCAATGCCAACCAGCAGATCGCCGATCTCATCCAGGCGCTCGGCTGCGGCACGCGCAGCCGCTACCGCGAGGACGACCTGCGCTACGACCGCGTCATCATCATGACCGACGCCGACGTCGACGGCGCGCACATCGCCTCGCTGCTGATTACCTTCTTCTATCAGGAAATGCCGCAGCTGATCCGCGGCGGCCATCTCTACATGGCCGTGCCGCCGCTCTACCGCATCAGCCAGGGCGGCAAGGTCATGTATGCGCGCGACGATGCCCACAAGGCCGAGTTGCTCAGGACCGAATTCGCCGGCCGCGGCAAGGTCGAGATTGGCCGCTTCAAGGGACTTGGCGAGATGATGGCAGCCCAGCTCAAGGAAACCACCATGCACCCGAAGAAGCGCACGCTGCTCCGGGTAGATCTCGATGACCAGGAAGCGACGACGAAGTCGGCGGTCGATGCCCTGATGGGTTCGAAACCGGAGGCGCGCTTCCGGTTCATCCAGGAACGCGCGGAATTCGTCCAGGAGCTTGATATATAGGCGTATAGCGCGTCCAGCAGCGCCTCGCACCGTTGCCGGTGCAGGCAGCCTGCCCGCACCGACACGCGGGACATCGTCCGGCCTCCGCCGCTGTTTCTACCCGGGTCGGCAGGGCGCTTCAGGCGGCGGCAATCGCCAGCGCATGGCTCCGGGCATTTTCCCGCAGCGCCTCTAGATGAATGGATTTCAGAAGCGCCGCGAGATCTCCCTGGGCGCCCTTGCCGCCCAGGGTCTCGAGCATCAGCCACGACACTTCCTGGGCACCGGCAATGCAATCGCCATTTGCCACCTTGCGCCATGCCTTGATGGCGCGGACGAGAACGGCGTGCACGGTGTCCGGCAGGCCGGCCATTCGGAAGATCGCCGACAGCGCGAGGTCGTGTCCGCCGGCAAGCAGACGGCCTACCTGGCGTTCGGCCTGTCCGGTCAGGGCGACGAGCACGGCGCCGAAAAAGTCGACCTTGCCGTGCGCGACGGTACGGACCACGAAGCTCGCCGTGAGGTCGCCCCGCATGCGGAGATGCGCAACGAGCGCCCCGTACTCTTCCGGACGCGCGGCATCGATCAGCGCCATCGATGCCTTCGTGCATGCCTCCTTGAGCAACCGCCCGGCGCGCGCTTCGCCCATCAGCGCGACGACGAACGGCGCACGCGTCAGCGCCTGTCCGAGCTTGAGCACAAGCACGTGGCGGCAATCGGCCGGCAGACGCGGGTCCCTGATCAGGGCCTCGCGAACCGGGCCGACATGGCCCAGGAGCTCGACCATGCGGCGAAAACTGTGCGAGGCGATTGCAGCGCCGGAATTGGCCAGCAGGGCAATGCATGCCTCGGCATCGGCGGCCTCCGCCACGGCGGCCGCCAGTTCCATCGAAACCGCCGGACGGCCGGCGATCAGCGGCAGCGTGTCCCGCCGGCCGGACAAGACGCGCTCGACCAGGTCGGCATCGGTCAACAGCGGTGAGCGCGCTATTACCAGCGCAGCGACTTCGGGCTGGTCGCAGGCCAGCGCATTGATGATCTGGACCGGAGCATGCCGGCTCATTGCCAGCACCTCCGCCATCGCGAGTCGCACCTTGGCCGACGGATCGTCGAGAAGCAGGGTCAGCGCCGCTTCCGCCGCGCAACGATCCTCGAAAGGCAGATGATTGTCGACATAGGCCCTGGCCAGGGCGGCTGCCGCCACCGCGCGCTCGCTCACCCGAGCCGTGTCTTTCCATTTGAGGAAATGCGCGACGACCATGAAGACCTGCTGTGCCCGAGGAAGCCAAACCCCCTTGGCTTCGGCCAAACAGTAGAACGAAATGGTTTACGAACGGTTCACCATGTTTGTTAACGACCGTTTCGGCTTGCCTGCCGGGAGCCCGATGCTATCAGGGGGGGGAGCAGCGGAGACGGCGATGCCCGGTCGCTATCTGGAAGAATTCGAACCCGGACAGGTGTTCAGGCACGGTCTGAGGAAAACCGTGACCGAGAGCGACAACATGCTCTTTTCGGTGATGACCCTCAATCCGCAACCGCTGCACATCGATTTCGATTTCGCCGCAAAGAGCGAATGGGGGAAGCCGCTGGTCAACTCGCTGTTCACTTTGGGTTTGATGATCGGCATTTCGGTGCACGACACGACGATCGGCACGACTGTCGCCAATCTGGGGATGAAAGACACCGTGTTCCCTCACCCGGTGTTCCACGGCGACACGATCAGCGTCGAATCGGAGGTGCTCTCGGTGCGCGTCTCGAAGTCGAAACCGGACCGCGGCATCGTCGAGTTCGAGCATCGCGCCTTCAATCAGCATGGCGCCCTGGTGGCCAGGTGCACGCGGCAGGCCATGATCCGGAAAATGAGCGCCTGAACGATGCGCTCGCTTCTGTTCGTGCCCGGGGATTCGGAAAGGAAGCTCGAGAAGGGCTTTGCCTCGGGTGCCGATGCGGTGATCGTCGACCTCGAAGATTCAGTTGCTGCGGCCAACAAGCAGGCGGCGCGCCGGATTGCAGCTGAATTCATCGGTGCCAGGCGGCATGCCGCGACCCTGGTCTATGTCCGCGTCAACGACCTCTCGACCGGCTTGACCGACGACGATCTCGCCGCAATCATCGGCTCACGGCCGGACGGCATCATGCTTCCCAAATCCGACAGCGGCGCGGATGTCCAGCACCTGTCGCTCAAGCTGAGGGTGATTGAAGCCGAGAATGGTTTCCCCGACGGCGGCATCGGCATCATCCCGATCATCACCGAATCCGGAGCCGGGGTGCTGGCCGGCGGCAGTTACCACGGAGCAGGCGAGCGCCTGAAAGGCCTGACATGGGGCGCCGAGGATCTGTCGGCGGCCGTGGGCGCGCACGCGACGCGTGATGCAGATGGCAACTACACCGATGTCTTCCGTTTCGCCCGCGCCGTCACGCTCCTCGCCGCCTCGGCTGCGGACGTTGCCGCAATCGATACCGTTTTCGTGAATTTCCGTGATTCCGAAGCGTTGCGGACCGAGTGCCTCGCCGCGGAGCGGGACGGCTTTACGGCCAAGATGGCGATCCACCCCGCTCAGGTGCCGGTGATCAACGAGGCCTTCACACCCAGCGCCGAGGCGCTCGAGCACGCCGTATCGGTAATCGAGGCATTCGCGGCGGCCGGCAATCCGGGGGTCGTCGGGCTGGGCGGGCAGATGTATGACCGGCCGCATCTCAGGCGCGCCGAGCGCCTGGTCAAGAGAGCGCATGCCGCCGACCTCGCCAACCGGAACGGCGGCCCCGCATCGGCCTGATCTACAGGGTCGGACCGCGACCCCGGATCGTTTTTCGGATGTATCCGCTGCGACAGGCAGAAGCCACGGCGGCAGGACGTTTCCGTCAGCCCAACCCGCAGCAAAGAAGGCCGCCCGGAGGCGGCCGTTCAGGAAAGATCAGCGCGAATAAAATTCGACGACGAGGTTCGGCTCCATCTGCACCGCGAAAGGAACGTCGGCCAGGCCGGGGACGCGCGTATAGGTGGCCACCATCTTGTTATGGTCTGCCTCGATGTAATCCGGCACATCGCGTTCCGCGAGTTGCACGGCTTCCAGTACATTCACCAGCTGCTTCGACTTTTCGCGGACCTCGATGACGTCGCCCGGCTTGCAGCGAAACGAGCCGATGTTGGTGCGGCGGCCGTTCACGCTGACATGGCCGTGGTTGACGAACTGGCGGGCTGCCCAGATCGTGGGCACGAACTTCGCGCGATAAACGATCGCGTCCAGGCGCGATTCGAGAAGCCCGATCAGGTTCTCGGAAGTGTCGCCCTTGCGGCGGTTCGCCTCCTCGTAAACCTTGCGGAACTGCTTCTCCGAAACGTCGCCGTAATGGCCCTTCAGCTTCTGCTTGGCTCGCAGCTGCAGGCCGAAGTCGGAGAGCTTCCCCTTGCGGCGCTGGCCATGCTGGCCCGGGCCGTACTCACGCTTGTTGACCGGCGATTTGGGCCGGCCCCAGATATTCTCGCCAAGCCGGCGATCGATCTTGTACTTCGCGGATTCGCGCTTGCTCATTCGCATTCCCTTTCAAACGATTACACGCGGATCCACATGGACCGCGTGAAGGAAACGCGCCCTCCTCTGGCCTCCGTTTTCGAAGCCTGACAGGATTTCCCACGCACGCTTTGCGGAAAAATCCACGGGACACGTCGGTCTGGAAAAGCCGGGTGCTATGCGTTACCCGGCGGCAACAAAAGTAACACCGGACCTCTCGGCCCGGCGTCGACACGGGAGATAGGCGAACCCGATCCGGAAGTCAACCGGCGGCAATTCTTCTAAATTCTTCTGGCGCAGGCACCGGCTCTTCAGGGCCGTCGCTTATTTCCAAGTGCAGTGGGTTGCGCGCGCACGCCAGCAAACGCCCAACCACGCCAGTATCGAATTCCGCTACGCCGTCAGTTCGGGCGAGATCGCCTTGCGGATCGCACCTGCGACGGGTCCGGCGAGCTGATGCTTGTCGAGCCGCGGCCAAATCGAGAGCGTGGACATCATCAGTATGTAGTTCACGCCGACGATCGAGTATGGCGTCTCCTTCGCATAGTTCGTCCTCATTGGAGGCGCCACGCTGAAAATTCCATCGACTTCGAAAATGGCGCCGAAGCGCTTGCGTCGGTCGCGCTGCCAGGCGTCGATGCCATCCTGGGTGACCTGATCCATGTGGCCGGTCACCTTCACTTTCGACCACGGCTCCTTGAGATTGGACGGCGTCTCCTGAACCGTATTCGAGGCAATCGCCGCAAAGCAGAACTGCACGAAGGCCACGTCTTCGAACGGGGCGTTGGGGTAACCTTTGCCGACTGGGCTCGATATGTTGAAGTAGAAGGGCATCGAACCCCAATCGTCGCCCTTTGCCAGAAATGCGACCTTCATTGGAGCCCTCGCGTGATGCGGCGGAATTCGACAGGGTCAGTCCAAGTCTAGATTGTCCAGCCCGATACAGTCAATTTCCAACGCCAACCAAGGGCTGCCGCGTCGAGATCAGCCCTTCGATACCCTCTCCGGCTTGCCCTTCCGCTTGGTGCTGGCCATCTTCTCCAGTTCCTTCTCCGACATGGATTTCTCCATCTCCTTCGAGGCGCCCTTCAGCTGGCTCTTCTTGGTTTCGCCGCGCTTTGCGGAAAGGGCTGCCCCGGCTGCCTTTTGCTGGGCTTGCGATTTTGCAGGCATTTTTCCTGTCCCGGTTTCATGTGGAAAGGAAACTCGCCTTGCATGCGGATGTTCCCGGGTCAGTCCACCATCAGGCCGAAACCTTGCATGAGGCTTCTGGTCGGACCATCCGGACTGCCCGACGTGAATATGGCCCGATCCCCCTCCGGATCGGCGCCGGTTGCGGAACGAGGTGCAAGGAGCGACGCAGCGCGACGGGCGATCGCCTCGGCTGGATCCAGCCAATCGACAGGCCAGGGCGCGGTCTTCCGCATTCTGTTGACCAGAAACGGGTAGTGCGTACAGGCAAGCACCACGATGTCGGTTCTGGCCTGGCCGCTCTCGATGAAGCATGGCTCGATTTCCGATCGCACTGCCTCCTCGTCGACAAAGCCCTCGCGCATGTAGACCTCGGCCAGTGCCGCCAGCCGGTCGCTTCCGACGAGACGAACATGGCATTTCGACGCCCATTGATGGATCAGGTCCCGCGTGTACTGCCGTTTGACGGTGCCCGGCGTCCCCAGCACCGACACCAGTCCCGAACGGGTGCGCTCCGCCGCCGGCTTTATTGCCGGGACGGTGCCGACGAATGGATGTCCGGGAAAGGCCTGGCGCAACGCGTCGATCACCAGCGTCGATGCGGTGTTGCAGGCGATCACCGAGATCTCCGGCTGCAGCCTGTCGAGCAGCCCTGCAAAAACATCGAGAATGTGGGCACGCAACGCAGGCTCGTCCCAGGCGCCGTAGGGGAAGGCCGCGTTGTCCAGACATCAGCAGGGTCCTTGCTGCCGGCAGCCCGCAGTCCACGCGCGGCCTTGGCACGCTCGTCGGCGTCGGCCTTCCTTTCCGGGTAGCCGGCACCGCGCGGTTCCTTCGGCGAGAAATAGTCGAGCGAAGCGACGACGCCGCGCAGCACCTTGATCTCGGCTTCCGTAAAGGCGGCGCGGGTCAGCACGGCGCGCAGATTGTCGACCATCTTCGGCTTCCTGGCGGCGGGCCGGAAGTAGCCGCGCTGGTCGAGAGCGTCCTCGAGATGGGCAAGCAGGCCGTGCAGATGTTCCTTGGCCGCAGGCGCAACCGAAGGGCTGGCAAAGGCAGTAGCGGTCTCTTCACGCAGGCCCGATTTCATCCACTCGTAGGACATGAGCAGCACCGCCTGGGCAATGTTCAGCGAGGCGAAGCCGGGATCGACGGGAAAGGTCACGATCTCGTCGGCAAGTGCGATCTCCTCGTTGAAAAGGCCGAAGCGCTCGCGTCCGAACAGGATACCGGTCTTCTCGTTGCTGGCGTCACGGGCCCGCAGCGCCCTGCCTGCCTCGACCGGGCTGCGGACGGGCTTGAAGCCGTCGCGCTCGCGCGCCGTAGTCGCCAGGACGAAGTTGAGGTCGGCGACAGCGCTGCGAAGATCGCTGAACACGACGGCGCCATCGATGACATGGTCGGCCCGGCTCGCCGCCGCCCGCGCCTTCTCGTTCGGCCAGCCGTCGCGCGGCGTAACCAGCCGCAAGGAAGACAGGCCGAAATTGGCCATGGCGCGCGCCACCATGCCGATGTTCTCGCCAAGCTGCGGCTCGACCAGAACGATCGTCGGCCCAGCCGTGGCCTGTCTGTCCTCGTCTGCTCTTGCGGCCATTCTGCATCCGTCCGTCCGGCAACTGTCGCCGCCGACGCTCACTGCCATACTGGAACGTCAAAATGAAGGTTTGGTGCAAGCGGGACAATCGCTCCAGGGGGGCAAAACGGCGGCGGCGGAAAGCACCGCGGAGCCTTCACGCCGGGTGATCATGCCCGGTTTGCACACGCCATTGGCCTTTGATATAGGGGCCGGCATCGGCATGCCGGCCCGGCCCGGCGCGGCAGTTCTCCCCTCCAGCAAGGCATCCTTTTCATGGCGAAGATCAAGGTGGCAAACCCTGTCGTCGAACTCGACGGCGACGAGATGACGCGCATTATCTGGCAGTTCATCAAGGACAAGCTGATCCACCCTTATCTCGACATCGACCTGAGATATTTCGATCTCGGGGTCGAGCATCGCGATGCCACCAACGATCAGGTGACGGTGGATGCGGCCAACGCCATCAGGGAGGTGGGCGTCGGCGTCAAGTGCGCCACCATCACACCGGACGAAGGCCGCGTTGAAGAGTTCAACCTCAAGAAGATGTGGAAATCGCCCAATGGCACGATCCGCAACATTCTCGGCGGCACCATTTTCCGCGAGCCGATCATCATGAAGAACGTGCCTCGGCTCGTTCCGGGCTGGACGAAGCCGATCATCGTCGGCCGCCACGCCTATGGCGACCAGTATCGGGCCACCGACTTCAGGTTCCCCGGCAAGGGTAAGCTGTCGATCAAGTTCGTCGGGGAGGATGGAACCGTCATCGAGCACGAGGTGTTCGACGCCCCTGAAGCGGGCGTCGCGATGGCCATGTACAACCTCGATGAATCGATCCGCGATTTTGCCCGCGCCTCCTTCAACTACGGACTGCTGCGCGGCTACCCCGTGTATCTGTCGACCAAGAACACGATCCTCAAGGCCTATGACGGGCGGTTCAAGGATATTTTCCAGGCGGTGTTCGATGCCGAGTTCGCCGAGGCGTTCAAGGCGGCGAAGATCTGGTACGAGCATCGGCTGATCGACGACATGGTCGCCTCCAGCCTGAAATGGTCGGGCGGCTACGTCTGGGCCTGCAAGAATTATGACGGTGACGTGCAGTCGGACACCGTGGCGCAAGGGTTCGGGTCTCTCGGACTGATGACGTCGGTGCTGATGACGCCCGACGGCAAGACCGTCGAGGCTGAGGCAGCGCACGGCACGGTTACCCGCCACTACCGCCAGCACCAGAAGGGCGAGGAGACGTCGACCAATTCGATCGCCTCGATCTTCGCGTGGACGCGCGGGCTCGCGCATCGCGCCAAGCTCGACGACCATGCCGACCTCAAGCGGTTCGCCGATACGCTCGAGCGGGTCTGCATCCAGACCGTCGAATCCGGTCACATGACCAAGGATCTTTCGCTGCTCATCGGCCCCGACCAGCCGTGGCTGTCGACAACCGGCTTCCTCGACAAGATCGACGAGAACCTTCGCAAGGCCATGGCCTGACCTTCCGGCGGATGGCACCGCCGCGCCGGGCGGCGGCGATGCCGTTCAGGCTGCGGCGATCGCCGCCTTCACCGCGGCGATTGCCGCGGGCCCCCTGGACGCGTCGGGGCCGCCTGCCTGCGCCATGTCGGGCCGGCCGCCGCCGCCCTGCCCGCCGAGTGCCGAGGAGGCCACGCGAACCAGATCGATCGCGCTGTACCTGCCGGTGAGGTCGTCGGTCACCGCCACGACGACGCTTGCCTTGCCGTCCTCGCCGGCGCCGACGAACACCACCACGCCGGAGCCGAGAGAACTCTTTCCGGCATCGGCAAGGGATTTCAGGTCCTTGGGGGCCACACCGGAGACGGATTTTCCGAGAAAGCCAACGCCTGCCACGGTTTCCGGTTCGGCCGCCCCGTTGCCGCCGCCTTCGCCGCCGCCGAGCGCCAGCTTCTTGCGGGCGTCAGCCAGCTCCCGTTCGATCTTCCTGCGCTCGTCGAGCAGCGCCGCGACCCGCGACGGCACGTCGGCGGGCGATACTTTCAACAGACCGGCAATCGTCTTCAGCCGGCGTTCCTGCTCGTCGAGGTGCTTTCTGGCGGCTTCCCCGGTCAGCGCCTCGATGCGGCGCACCCCGGCCGCCACTGCTCCTTCGGAAACCAGGCGGACCAGGCCAATGTCGCCGGTGGCGGAGACATGCGTGCCGCCGCACAGCTCGACCGAATAGGGCTTGCCGGCCTTGCCGCTTTCCAGGGCCGTGCCCATCGATACGACACGGACCTCGTCACCGTATTTTTCCCCGAACAGGGCCATCGCGCCCTCGGCGATGGCGTCGTCGACGCTCATCAGCCGGGTCGTGACAGGACTGTTCTGGACGACGATGGCGTTGGCGATCCGCTCGACCTCGTCCAGCTCGTCCGTCGAAATCGGCTTCGGATGCGAAAAGTCGAATCGCAGCCGCTCCGGCGCAACGAGCGACCCTTTCTGCGCTACATGGGTGCCGAGCACCTCGCGCAACGCCTCATGTACCAGGTGCGTCGCCGAGTGGTTCGACCTCAGCCGGCTTCGCCGCCGGCGGTCCACCTCGAGCGCGACCGCCGAACCGGTGGTGACCGTCCCGCTTGCCACCCGCCCGAAATGGACGAACACTCCGTCGGCCTTCTTCTGCGTGTCGGTGACCTCGACCGAGAACCCCTCGCCTGCAATTGTGCCGGTGTCGCCGACCTGACCCCCGGATTCGGCGTAGAACGGCGTCTGGTTCACGACTATCCCGACCGTCTCGCCGGCAACCGCGCGGTCAACTTGTTTGCCGTCCTTGACCAGGGCCAGCACCAGGCCTTCCGCCGCCTCCGTGTCATAGCCCAGGAACTCGGTCGCGCCCGCCCTTTCGCGGATCGGAAACCAGACCGCCTCGGTGGCCGCCTCTCCCGAGCCTGCCCAATTGGCACGCGCTTCGGCCTTCTGCCGTGCCATCGCCTCGTCGAAGCCATCGAGATCGACCGAAATGCCGCGCTGGCGCAGCGCGTCCTGCGTGAGGTCGAGCGGGAAGCCGTAGGTGTCGTAGAGCCTGAACGCGGTGGCGCCGTCCAGGCGATCGCCTGCGGAAAAACCTTCGGTGGCCTCCGACAGCAGTCCAAGGCCTCGCGCCAGCGTCTTGCGGAAGCGCCTTTCCTCGAGCTTGAGCGTCTCCGAAATCAGGCTCTCGCCACGGACGAGCTCCGGGTAGGCCTGGCCCATCTCGCGCAGCAAAGCCGGGACCAGCCGCCACATCAGCGGCTCGGCGGCGCCCAGCAGCTGTGCATGACGCATGGCGCGGCGCATGATGCGCCGCAGCACGTAGCCGCGGCCCTCGTTGGATGGCAGCACGCCGTCGGCGATCAGGAAGCTCGAAGCCCGCAGATGATCGGCGATCACCCGGTGGCTGGCCCGATTGTTGCCCTCGGCCACGACACCCGTGGCATCCTCCGACGCGCGGATGAGCGCCTTGAACAGGTCGATGTCGTAATTGTCGTGCTCACCCTGCAGCACGGCTGCGAGGCGCTCGAGCCCCATCCCGGTGTCGATTGAAGGACGCGGAAGGGTGATACGCTCCTCCTTCGAGACCTGCTCGAACTGCATGAAGACGAGATTCCAGATCTCGATGAACCGGTCCCCGTCCTCATCGGCGCTGCCGGGAGGTCCGCCCGCAATATCCTCGCCGTGGTCGTAGAAGATTTCCGAGCACGGACCGCAGGGGCCGGTATCGCCCATCGCCCAGAAATTATCGCTGGTCGCAATCCGGATGATCTTCCCGTCCGGAAGACCGGCGATCTTCTTCCAGTGGCCGGCTGCCTCGTCGTCGGTGTGATAGACGGTGACCAGGAGTTTCTCCGCAGGAAGGCCGAACTCCTTCGTCAGGAGGTTCCAGGCCAGCCGGATCGCCTCATCCTTGAAATAGTCGCCGAACGAAAAATTCCCGAGCATCTCGAAGAACGTATGATGCCTTGCCGTGTAGCCGACATTGTCGAGATCATTGTGCTTGCCGCCAGCCCGGACGCACTTCTGCGATGTTGCCGCCCGCGAATAGGGACGCTGCTCCAGCCCGGTGAACACGTTCTTGAACTGCACCATGCCGGCGTTGGTGAACATCAGCGTCGGATCGTTGCGCGGGACGAGCGGGCTCGACGGCACGGCCTCATGGCCGTTCTTCCGGAAATAGTCGAGGAATGCCGAACGGATCTCGTTTACGCCACTCATGCCGCCGCCTTTTTGAGGATCCCGCCGTCGCAGGCGGGAAATTGACGAGGCCTTTTATCGTCCGCGCCAGATACTGTCCAGAAACACGCCGCACTCCGGACCCACCACTATCGACGTTCGTGCAGGCGCAAAGACGGATCGGAGCCTCGAGAATTTCAGAGGCGATCACCCTGCCGGATTCGAGAGCCCGCCGACCCAGCGTCCAGTCATGACGAAACCGCCGGCA
>JAJFMR010000342.1 GCA_020696915.1 Rhizobiaceae bacterium
GGTCAGCTTCAGCGGTTGCCCGCCGCGCTTCAGCTCGCGCCTTGCTATCTGGAAAGTGTAGGGGCCGAACACCAGCTGCTCGACCTTGGGCGTGGCGACCGGCCCGCCGCGGCGCAGGATGTTGTTGATCCGCAGGATCAGCTCGCGCGGGTCGAACGGCTTCGGCAGATAGTCGTCAGCACCTGCCTCCAGGCCGGCAACGCGGCTGTCGGTCTCGGAAAGCGCGGTCAGCATCAGGATCGGAACGTTCTTCTGGTCCCGCAGCGACCTGGTGAGATCGACGCCGTTCTCCCCCGGCATCATCACGTCGATGACGAGAAGGTCGAAGTCCAGGCCGGCCAGCTGGCGGCGCGCCTCGGCGGCACTGCCGGCGACGGTCACCCGAAAGCCGTTCTCGCTGAGATACTGCTTCAGAAGGTTGCGGATTCGGGTGTCGTCGTCGACGACGAGAAGGTGCGGCGCATCGTCGTCGGGAGGCGTCGAAGGCTCGGTCCTGTCATTGCTGTCCATGGGATTTACCTGGCATGTTTCCGGGCAGATTGTCGATCTGCGCCCTGAGCTCGGGGTTGACCATGGCCTTCAGGAACCGCTCGATCACCCGGCGGTCCCCGCCGGCCGCCCCTTCCAATGCGGCACGGATGCGGCGTGACTGTGGCCTGGCCAGGGCGAGCGCCAGCTCACGCCCCCTGGTCGTGGGATACAATTCCCGTTGCCGGCGGTCGCGAGGCCCCCGGACCTGCACCACATGGCCCGTGTCGATCAGCTGCTTCAGCACCCGGGCGAGGCTTTGCTTGGTGATCTTCAACACATCGAGCAGCTCGGCCACTGTCAGCCCGGGTGTCCGGTTGACGAAATGAAGGATCCGGTGATGAGCCCGGCCGAAGCCCAGCTCGGCCAGGATCTGATCCGGGTCCGAGGTGAAATCCCGATAGGCGAAAAACAGCAGCTCGATGAGCGGCAGGTCGATGCCGTCATCGCTGGTGATCGCTGTTCGTATCGGCTTTGCGGCGGTGCTCTCGGTCATCATGGTACCGGTATCTTACGCAAATTATGTCAGCACTATTGACGTATTTTTTCAAGGATGGTAATTTTTGACAAGCTTTTCGGGCAATTGCGACCGAAAAGGCGCGTTCGCATGGCTTTGTCCGGAACTTCGTTGAATTTGCCTTCGCGGGGCCACCGGCATAGTTTTCTCGTGGAAGCGGACGTTTCGCGACCGCAGGCGGACGCATCGCGAACCAGCAACGCGGGCGGTGGCCCCGGAGGATCATCATGGCAGTTCCCTTCGATCAACTCGACGGTTTCATCTGGATGAATGGCAGCTTCGTCGAATGGACCGACGCCAGGATCCACGTTCTGACGCACGGCCTGCATTATGCCAGCGCCGTATTCGAGGGAGAGCGAGCCTATGGCGGTGAGATCTTCAAGCTGACGGAACATACGGAGCGGCTGCATGCATCGGCCACGCTGCTCGGCTTCACCATTCCCTACAGCGTTTCCGAGATCGAGGACGCCTGCCGCAGTCTCCTGAACAAGCAGGGTTTCAAGGACGCCTACGTGCGGCCGATCGCCTGGCGGGGCAGCGAGCAGATGGGGGTGGCGGCCCAGAACAATCGCATCAACTGCGCCATCGCCATCTGGCAATGGCCGAGCTATTTCGATCCGGCGCAGAAGCTGAAGGGGATCCGTCTCGACCTCGCCGAATGGCGCCGGCCCGACCCGCGCACCGCTCCCTCGAAGTCCAAGGCGGCCGGCCTCTACATGATCTGTACCCTGTCCAAGCATGCGGCGGAAGCAAAGGGCTACGCCGATGCCATGATGCTCGACTGGCGCGGCCAGGTGGCGGAAGCGACCGGCGCCAACATCTTCTTCGTCCGGAACGGCGTCCTCCACACGCCGACTCCCGACTGCTTCCTCGACGGCATCACCCGGCGCACGGTGATCGGGCTGGCCCGGGACAGGGGCATCGACGTCGTCGAACGCGCCATCCTCCCCGACGAGCTCGAAGGGTTCGAGCAATGCTTCCTTTCCGGCACGGCGGCCGAAGTCACCCCGGTCTCGGAAGTCGGCCCGTATCGGTTCGAGGTGGGCGAGATCACCACGACGCTCATGAATGACTATTCGGCCGCCGTTCAGCCAAGACAGGCGATCGCCGCCGAGTAGTTCCTCGGGCGGCGGCGCGATCATGACCGCCATCATCGGTCATGAAGAACGCGGGCAAGACGGCCTGACGGTTTCCAGCCGCCGTCGATCTTGATTTCGCATTGGACTCGATCCGTAAAGCGGATTCCACTTTTCGGCCCGATGCCCTAAATGGTCGCGGCAACGCGAAGGAAAATCATGGGCCAGCTCAACGGGATCGTCGTCCCGGTCACGCCATTCCAGCAGAACTGCACGATCCTCTTCGACGCCGACGAGAAGGCCGGCGTCGTGGTCGACCCGGGGGGCGACGTCGACCGGATCCTCGCCGCGCTCGAGGAGCACGGAGTCCGGGCCGGCGCGATCTGGCTGACCCACGGCCACATCGACCATGCAGGCGGCGGCATGGAGCTCAAGGAGGCACTCGGCGTGGAGATCGTCGGGCCGCACGCTGCGGACCAGCCGCTTCTCGACAATCTCGAGATACAGGCCGTCCGTTTCGGCCTGACGGGCGCGGTGCGCAACTGCACGCCCGACCGGTTCCTGGCCGATGGCGATGCCGTCGCCTTCGGACATCATTCCTTCGAGGTCCTGCATTGCCCGGGACATGCCCCGGGCCACGTCGTCTATTACAACCGCGCCGCCAAGTTCGCGCATGTCGGCGACGTGCTGTTCCGCGGCTCGATCGGGCGCACCGACCTGCCGGGGGGCGACCATGCGGCGCTGATCCGTTCGATAAAGGAAAAGCTGCTGCCGCTCGGCGACGACATCGCCTTCGTCTGCGGCCACGGACCGGGCGGCCGCTTCGGCGACGAGCGGCTGGGCAACCCGTTCCTGGTCTGAAGACCCGGGCGAGCCGCTGTCGGGCGCGCCCGCCCTGGAGAATCTTCCCAGACTGCTACGCACTTTGCTGGAATTGCTCCGGGCGCTACTCCGCGCGGCGAGGACCGCCCCATCCAGGGGGCGGCTCGCCGGATTGCGCAGCCGTCAGTTGACGACGCAGAAGTGCTGCTGGCCGTCATACCCGGTGAAGGTTCCGGACCGGCTGTCGAAGCTGCGATAGCGGTCCGAGCAATAGGCGTACCATTCCGGGGTCCACGGCTCCATCGTCCCGTAATCATCGGCATAGACGACCTGTGGCTCGACATAGCCCACCCGGTAGTCTCGATAGCGGCGCGGGGCATAGACATCGCCATAGGCCGGCCGGGTAGCGATCCCGGCGACCAGCGCGCCGGCTGCCAGTCCAAGCAGCCCGGCCACGGCCAGATCGCTGTCTCGCGAATGATGACGGTGGCGGTGCCACCGCTCCCCGGCATTTGCGGAGGGCAGGGCGGTCAGCGTCGTGGCGGCGACAGCGACCGATGCGATTGCGGTTCTCAGAAAACTCTTCATGACGGTTTCCCTCTCTCTCGGCCGACGAAGATGGCCATACATTTGTCGAGAATAAGGAAAGACAGCTGAACGGCAGGTGAACGTCACGCGCCGGCCAACGCGCATGGCAGCCGGCAACAATGACAGCATTGCGTGGCTGAGACGCAGAGCGATCATGAAGCGCGCCGCCGACCACCGCCTGGTCGTGTCTTGGCGGCAGGTCGACGTTCGGCCGACCGTGCCGCTGCAATGGCAAC
>JAJFMR010000343.1 GCA_020696915.1 Rhizobiaceae bacterium
GGATCGGCACCCGGTCCTCGCCGTTGCAGAAGACGTAGCCGGTCTTGGGATATTTCTGCACGCGCAGGCCGTGCACGGTGTGCTGGTTCGGCAACTGAATGATCTTGTCGCATTTCATCACGTCGAGGCGGATCCGGCAGACTCTCGTATTCGCCTTGTCGTTGGCGAAGAGATAGCGGCCGTCATACGTGCCATCCGTGAAGGAGGGGTGCGGGTGGTGCAGATCGCCGTTGAGATACGTGCCGCCCTTGTCCTTCAGGAACTCCCTCGTCTCCGGCAGCAGTCCTTCGGTCAGGATCTTGAGACTTTCGTTCGTCTGCCCCCAGCCTGTGGCGCTGCAGCGGTTGAAGACCGGTATGCGCATCATTTCGCGCATGGAGGGTGCGCCGACAATGCGGATTTCGCCGGTCTGCCCGCTGGAGAAGAACACGTAATACTCGTCGAGTTCTCCCGGCTTGACCTCGAAAGTGCTTCCTCCGGTTGCGGCCGTCTGGGCGACGGCCTGGGAGACCGCGCCCCCCGCAAGGGTGAGCGCGCCGCCCGCCCCCGCGGCTCCGGCCGCTGCGACCGCGGCCGTCGAGCCGAGCAGCTGGCGCCTGTTCAATCCTTTTTTCGTCTCATCCTGTGACATGTGACTCTCTCCGTTGGTTGACTGGTCAAATCGTGGGACTGGTGACGGTATCGGGCTTGTCGGCCGGCTTCCCCTGATGGGAAATGATCGGCTTGACTGGCCCTTTCCCTTTCGTAGACGGCGACGACAGCGCCTCGAACTTCTCGCGCTTCAGGCGTACCTGGATCATGTGCGGGCAGCGGTGGTCGTCATGATAGAGCTCCTGGCAATGCATGCAGTAGATGCATTCGTTGACGTTGATCTGGCCCTCCGGATGGATTGACTGGACGGGGCATTCCTTGGCGCAGCGATGGCAGGGCGATCCGCACTCCGGCCACCGCTTCAGCCATTCGAACGTCCTGATGCGCCCGGGGATGGCCAGTGCGGCTCCGAGCGGGCACAGATAGCGGCAGTAGAAGCGCTCGATGAACAGGCCGGCCGCCAGCAGCGTCAGCGCGAAGACGACGAACGGCCACTCGCGCGCGAACTTCAGGATGATCGCCGTCTTGAACGGTTCGACTTCGGCGAATACCTCCGCCAGGGCGAGCGAGTAGAATGACAGGCCGAACAGGCCAAGGAAGATGATGTACTTGATGGGCCAGAGTCGTTCGTGCAGGCCGAAGGGCAGTCTGATCTGCGGCACTTTCAGCCACTGCGCCACATTGTTGGTCAGTTCCTGAAGAGCGCCAAACGGACACAGCCAGCCGCAGAACGGGCCGCGCCCCCAGAACAGCAACCCTGCCGCCACCGCCGCCCAGAGGACGAAGACGAGGGGCGCAGAAAGGAAGAATTCCCAGTTGAAGTCGGTGATCAGCGAATTCGTGAACGTAAGAACGTTGACCACTGACAGCTGTGCATTGGCATACCAGCCCAGCCAGACCAGGGTGAAAAGGAGGTAGGAGCGGCGCACCCATGTAAATAGCCGCGGACGCCTGACCAGCCAGTCCTGGAAAAAGAAGATCGCCGTCAGAACGAGAAGCGCAAACACCGTGATGCCGATCGACACCGTGTTCATCCTCCACATTCGGACCCAAAGAGGCTCGCCTTCCTGGAACTGTCCTGCCCCGGTATCGCCAGGTTGCGCGGCGGACGGCGCGCTTGGCGCCGGGGCCGCGGTGGTGGACGGTTGCGGCGGAATGGTATCGGCGGCCGGGGCGGGCACCGGCGGAGCAGGCGCCGCGGTCACCGTCACGTAGCGGTCGGGAAGCGTGTAGCCGAGATTGAATGGCAGCGTGGCCTTGTCGCGCGCGCCGAAAGCTCGCTGCACCAGCAATTGCAGTTCCCAGGGCTGCGTGATGTCGAAGGCAAAATCGTCCGGCACGACGAACAGCGCAATCTCGCGGAGCCGCGGCGCCCCTTCCGCGGCCAAGTCGCCGAGCCTGGTATGATTGCGGTCACGAAAGCGCACGCCCTGACCGTCCTGAAGGAGCTCGACGCGGTCGAAGATGCCGCCGCGGACATAGCCAGACCCCTTGAAGGAATAGGCGCCGTCGCCCGCCACGACGATGGCGTGCTGTCCAGGCTTCAGTCTTTTCTGCAGCCGCTCGAAGCCGCGGTCGCCAAGCAGGCTGAGGCCGATTGAAGGCACGCTGACCGGGGCGACGTACAGCTCGATGAAGCGGTCGTCGGGGCTGGCTGTTTCAGGCCGCTCGGCGGCCCCCTCCTCGCCGGCCTGCCGGAAGGCCTGCGAGACCTCGCCGACAGTCAGCCGGAGGCTTCGCACCGAGCCATCCCCGATCAAGCTTTCCCAGTCACGGATTTCCCTCTCGGAGAGATCGAGCTGCCTGGTTTCGGCTGCCGCGGCCGCCTGCGTCTGGCCGCCCGCGACACCGCCAAGTCTGTTGCTGCGGATCAGACGGACCGCCGAACGCACGATGCTGTCGCCCATCACCAGCACGGTGACGGTGGCGCCGCTCACGATGTCGACCTGCGGAGGACGGTCGGATCCCGCGGCCACCCGGCCGAGATCCCGGCCGACCAGCGAATTCAGGGAGGCGACGACCTTTTCTTCGGGAATGCCGATCAGGACGATCGGCTCCTTGTGATCGACGAGCTTGAAGCCTCGGATTACCCCTGTCTGGTCGATGCCCACCAGGATGTGGATCGGTTTCCCGGAATAGCCGACGGCACTCGTGAAATCGGAGTTCAGATAGGCATAGCCGACGAGCTCGTCGCCGCGAAAGACGGGAACGATCGGCGGGTCCCCGCTTACGTCTCCGTAGCGGTCGGCGCCCGCGAAGAGCTCACCGGGCTCGGCCTTTCCCAGGAATTCGGCCAGCCGGCCGGCGGCGGAAGCCTGCAAGGAAGTCGAAAGGACGAGCAGGAGGGAGAAGACGGCGATACACGCCTTGGCGCAGGCGTACGAAAAAGCGGCATTGTTCAATCTGTGATGCAAAACAGAAATCCGGAACTTGCACTTCAGGACGACGGGACCATCAAATAGCTAAGCTGACTTTTAGTCCACCGCATGGCCGACGCGATCACGTGCCTGTGCTACCCAGGCCGGCAGCGGGCGTCTTTGATCGAGCGCAAGTCGCGCCCGGCCTGCATGTGATCTGCTCGGAAGGATCGATCGGGAGGATCTGTCGTGTCGCTTCTGAAAACCGAACCTTATGCAGCAGTTGAAACAATGGAAGAGCTGCTCGCCATCGCGTTCGCGATGGAAAAGGATGCCATTGCCGCCTATTCCGAACTCGCCGACCGGATGCGCCGGGAGAACCAGCCCGAACTGGTCGCCGTTTTCGAGCGGCTGATCGGCGAGGAAAGCCAGCATCTCGCAAATGTCGAGGCCTGGTCCGTAAAGGTGGCCGGCAAAAGACCCGACATGTCCGACCTGCGCTGGCAGGTCACCGCAACCTTCGACGACGAGGGCGCGAGTACGATCGCCCCCGAACTGCTCACCGCATACCGGACCTTTTCGATGGCGGTGCGCAACGAGGAACGAGCGTTCCTGTTCTGGACCTATGTCGCTGCTCAGACAAATCGAGAGGAATTGCGCAAAGCGGCGGAACGGATGGCCAACGAGGAACTCGGCCATCTGGCGACGTTGCGGCGCGAACGGAGGCGGGCGTTTCATGCGGGGCGCGCCGGACACGAGACGGTGTCGCCGGCTCCCGCCTTGCCGGAACTCGAGCGGCGCCTCGCCGATCACCTGGA